>CAJPTO010000054.1 GCA_905373605.1 uncultured Prevotella sp. | reverse complement strand
GCATTTCAAAAGCAAGGAAAAATTTGCGTTTTTGATGGTTTAAGGGCCTTGAAAATTCTAGAATGGCATGTGGCGACGAACGTGTTTTGTAACTATATCAGAACAAGATTGGGAGGTTAATGAAAAAGTCAAGATGACTTTATTGTTTTGCTTTTCGCTGACTTTTTGCTTTTATCTGGCAACTTTCGCAAATATTAGCATCCCTGTTTGGGCAACTTCTGGCTCTATCTAGTTTCAACGACACTCCTTTCTGGCATTTCTCCCAAGCTATAGCCCAATCAGGCTATTTAGAAATGTTTCTTTGAACAGCTCACTATCAAAGTCTAAGCCTTTAACCTTTAGTTTTTCCTTAATCGAAAGGCTTAAATTCGTAAGGGAATTGTCCATAAAGGATAGAAATTTCTTTTTAAGGTCGAGAACAGGTTCTGACGTCCAATAGTATCTGTCAATGCAAAACTCTGAGATAATTTCTTTCTTTTTCAACACATACCGACATTTTGCTATTCCCGATTGGCTGCAAAATTCGGATACATTCCCACTGATATATAAGTTAATCTTGGTCTTATCGAGGCCATCAAAGGTTTTACTATCAAATTGTTTCTTTAGCGACTTCCTCATCTCAATTATTAGTTGGTGTAGAACTTTCTCCATTCCATTCCCTGAAATGAGTTCTCCTCCAATTACACAACTTACAATAATTTTCATTTTTCCAAATTATTATTTAGCAGAACCTAAAAATCCACACCCATGTTCAACACTTATATGATGTGTCAGTTTGGGTTAAGAAACAGTCGTTACCCCAACTTGCGCTTCTCGATAGCTGGCTCAATAGCCATTTTTTGCTTCACAGTCTTACTCAAAAGGTGTTGCATATTATCCGAATTGGCGTGTATAATGCTGTCTTTGCAGGATTTTAGCCTTTATCTGCTTGTTTCATGCCTCCACTTACATATTGGAGTCGATGCTCGCGCCATTATCTCTCTCGGTATGAACGTATTGTTCTCGGCTATTCTACATCAAAGTAAGAATTATGTCTCAATGATCAATAGACTTCTGAATATTTCTTTACAATACTCAATAAAGCGTTTGTTTATCTTCGCACTCTCGATGTTTACTGTAATAATGCTGTCTTGTATTTCAAAAGTAACATACTTGCTTGTTATTTTAGCAGATTTGCAGGCATTATAAGCAATATCGCCATTACATTCCGCATATATTCCATTCATGTCTGCTTCAGGGTCATCTTCTTTTTCCAATTTGATTGGCCTTTGAAAAAGGATATAATTTTTATAATCATACTTATCGTCGGCCAATCCAACCATATAATAGTTGTCTTTACCATTTCTTGTTGCAGTTACAACTTTTGCTTTAAATTCCAATTTGAACATAAGTAATAATATTAGGCATGTAAAAAAGACCTATTTTCATAAGTCAATTCCCCTTTTCTCGCCATTTACCCCCCTCTTCTTCCACCACCAGTCCATTCTCCCGCACGTGTTCTATCAGTGCTTTGAATATGCGGTTGTGGCTAAGAGTGGGCACATGCCCCGTGATAATCATCTGTTTGCGCGCCCGTGTGAGTGCCACGTTCAGCTTTCGGTCGACAATTCGGTCGTCTTCCTCAAAGCAGTTGGCCGTGAGGAAATCGAGTTGGTAGCGATGGGTGATGGTGAACGAATAGACGATGACATCCCTTTGCGAGCCTTGGTAGCGTTCAACGGTGTCGATGGTGATGTCGTTCAGCTCGTCAATGCCCATCTTTTGCAACTCGCGACGTATCATCGCAATCTGGTTTCGGTAAGGAACGATTACACCAACGGTGCGGTTGGCATCGAACGCTGCGCCGTAAAAGCGGTGTATGCGGCCAAGAAGTCGGGCCACGATGCGCGCTTCGGCAGCATTGGCCTTGTCTGATGGACTGTCTTTATCGTTGTTTTCGGCAGCGAAAAACAGCAGTCGGTGGGCTTTCAGTTGGTCGTCCAGCGCGTCTTGCGAGGGCAAGTCGTAGGCCAGTTGTTGCTCTTCTTGATGCGGACACGGCACGATGTCGAGCTTTTCGTGGGCATAAAACATGTCGTTTGGGAAGCGAGCGATGTGTGGGTGCATGCGTCCTTGCCGGTTAAGAATGCCGATGAAGCGTGTGCGGCCGTTTTTCCGTTCCCAGTTGATGAGCCTTTCGAAGAGCGATTGCCTACAGTCGGTGATGCCGATTTGGTTCAGCAAGGGGTCGTTAACGGCGGCTTGTGCCGCATTTTGCTGCACCACGGCCGGCAGTTGCTTGTGGTCGCCGATGAGCACAAACTTGTCTATGGCCGGCATCTTGCCTGTTTCGGGGCGCAAGCCCTGTGCAATGGCCATCTCGTCAGGCATGTTTGCGGCGAGCAACCCCACGATGTTGGGTTCCAATATCTGCGAAGCCTCGTCGATAACGGCTAGGTCGAAGTGCTTAAGGGCAAAGATGTTTGAGCGCGATTGCATGGTGGATGTGGTGCCAACAAACACGCGGCTGGCTTCTATGCGCTGGCGGATGAGGCTTAGTTTCGGGTCGCTTTCCACCAGACGGTCGAGCAAATGGGGGCGGAAGCGCTCATCGCAGCTATACTCGTTGCCGATGCGCAGGAAAGGGATGTGGGCAGAAAGCAGCATGTCGCATATCTCATCCACCGCCCTGTTGGTGTAAGACATGAGCAGAATGTTGCCCGCCTGCTCTTCAACGATGAAGCGAAGGGCCATAGAAGTCTTGCCCGTTCCGGGCGGTCCAATGAGCAAAAAATAGTCGTGGGCTTGCTTAATGCGGCGCAACACCTCGTCGTAACTGGGATGATAGCATCGCGACAGCTGCGCTTGGGCATCGTGTTCGGGTGGCCTTTGTCCCAAGAGCAAGGCCTTACGGCGTGCGTTGGCCGTGGCAAAGGCGTGCAAAGCCTTTACGGCAGTGGTGCTGCCCACATCGCTAGTGGCGTGTTCTATGGCGAATGTTTTGTGGCTTTGCAGGTAGTTGTCGTTCTGAAGCCCATCGTTGAGATGCACCACAAGCTGGCCAACGGCGATGTCTGCCAGCACGCCTTTGAAGAGAATGCTCTGGCGCACGTCGGGTTCAGCCTCGGGTTCGTAGGCATAAAGGAACACCATGTCGCCGCGGCGAAAGTTGGGAAGGAAGTCTTCTGCTTGCTCGCTAACGGCCAGTGTGATGGTGTCTACGCCGTTATATGAGTTGCTTTTTTCGACTTTCGTCAGCTTCAGGTTGGTAAAGATGTTGCCTGTTTCGCGCTTTTCGGCCAGTGGCATGTTCCAAAGGTCGGCCCCACTGTGGCCTTGTGTCTGCTGTGCGCCCACCTTAGCCAGCAGCTGTTCGTTGTAAACGAAGGTCATCATGCGGCAGACATAAGCGCGCTCCAGCGTTTGCAGCGTGTGCAAGGGCGTTGTTACGGCGGCAATTTGCGGTTCAAGATAGCGATGATAGAAGTCGGTGTTCAGCTTGTTTTGGTTCAGCGTTTGGGGCGAAAGCTTGTTGATGACGCTTTGAAAACCTTGTTGTGCGATGCCGAACTCTTGCACTACAATCTCGTTGCGCAGGCGTATGGCCGCATGAAAAAGGCGTTGCAGATAGGCCACCACCACCAATCCGCCCGGCAAGGGATATTTGGAATAGAGCAAACGAATGTCTACCTGATTGTTAGACAGGCGGAAATTGTGTCGCAACACGCCGTAATAGAGCAGCAATTGCACGTAATGGTCTTCCTTTTGGAAGCTTCCGTAGGCGTTGGGTTGGTTGCGTTGTATGTTGTAGTTTGCGCCCGATTTCTGTTCAACGAGCAGGCGAAAGTCGCTTGTCATCAAGTCAACGCGCCCCTGCAAGCCCAATTGTTCGCACACGAACGATGGCTCGAGCAGTGCTTTCGTGCGGTCGAAGCCCTCTTGTTCGTCATCGAAAAGGCGGTTAACGATGTCGCTGATGTTCTTTGCTTGCTCTATGGCCACGTCTTTAAAGGGCGCGCGCGCGTTAAGGTCGGGGCAAGTGCAAAAGTCCATCGTGCGTTCTTTGAAGGTGTTGTTCAGCGTTTGTTTCCAGTCGTAGTGGCTGTTGTTGATGATGTCGTCTAGTGCTGCGCCTGCAAAGCTACCGATAAGTATGGCTTGCGAGTTGGCGTTTGGCCCCATGCGGTTGACGGTATAGGCCAGGGGATGGTGCCCGTATTCGGTGAAACAGCGCGCAATGGAGCTGATGTCGAGCAGGAAGTCGGGTTCGAGCACCACCAATCGCGGCATCAGCACGTTGTCTTGTCGGGTGCAATCCAGCAAGTTGAGTTGCATCCCTTCGCGAAGCAGCGGTTTAATGTAGTCCATTCCCTCGGCCTCTAGGCTCACAACGAGTGGTTCTGGATAGGCCTCGTGGTCTATTTTCACCTTTATCAGGTTGCTGTCGCATTGGTCTACGATGCATCGCAGGTATCTGTAGTCCACGTGTTGCAATGCTTTCGGGGGCTTGTTTGTGGGAGCTATGCGGCCGATAAGCATGTCGGGGATGTGCGTTTTGTACACGGCCGAAACGAAAAGGGCTAGCGCGCGACAATGATATGGCACGTCTTCTGTGGCTATTGCTTGTGCCTTGTTGCTTTCGCGGCGCATTTGTTGTATGGCTATCACGTCGCGAAGGGCGATGTTGTGCCGCTTACAAAGGAAGTCTACCTTAGAAAACAGGTTGCCAAAGGCTTGCAAACTGTCTTGCAATGCACCGTCGCAGGCCAGCGCGAGCGTGTCGTGCAGCAGCTTGTTCGCGCTTTCGGCGCGTGTTGTGGTGGCAGAAAGGATGTTGCCGATGCGGTCGAAAAGCTCGTCGGCGGTGATGTTGCTTTGTGTTTTGGGCATTTGTGGAGGTTGCATTTAGCCAATGGTTAAGGGATGGGACATGAAATGGAACACCAAACGTGCATTGTAGGCGTAGAGATAAACGGCAAGGGCCACAACAACCCAACGAAGGGCGAGAGATGGCTTGGCCGAAAGCCGCTTAAAGAGGAAAGCGATGGCGATGGGGATTACAAATAGCCAGTGCGTACCCATGATATAGGCCTCGTTTAGGCCAAAACCCATCACGATGTGCAGGAAAACGTCTACGCCCAACCACGACAGGCAGAGCCATATCATGCGTTGGCGCAGGCCACAAAGCAGTCCGGCCAAGAATAGCACCACCAAAAGAACCTCGATGGCGTAGAAAAACCAATGCTCGTATGTAACAACCACGGGTCGGGAGATGAAGAGATCTTCCAGCAAATGGTCGCGATGCAGCTGAATGCTTTCGCCAAACACGTTCTCCACCACGCATGTCAGTCGTGGTGCATCTTTGTCTGTCCATTTCAAAAGGGCCTCGTTGCCCATTGGCTTGCCGATGATGCGTTCTTTCCTAGCTTCGTGTGCCGTGCTTTTTTTGATGGCGTTGGGGTTCTTCAGTCGCACTTGCGCCTCAATCCTGGCCGACTCTTCTTCGCGTGGCAATAGCTGTAGGGTGTATTGTGCATAGAAAGCGGCGGCCAAAAAGGCCAGCGGAAGAACGGCGGCAAGCAACATTCGGCTCGGTTTGAAGAAGCTTTTGCGTGCGCAAAACAGGTCGGCCAAGAGCGTTTTGGCACCATTGCTAAGCGTAATGCCGGCTGTTAGCACCAGCAAGACGGCCGTTTGCCACCACGCCAAGGCCTTTCCTTGGATTAGTTTGTTGTTGGCCACATACAATGTTAGCACGAGCAGCAGCAAAGAGAAACAAAAATGGTCGGGAAGCATCGTGGCGAGCATCACCGATGCAAACGAATAGAGCAGCGCTGTAAGCGCAAGGGCGTCTGGAAGCTTCAAACCAACCTGCGAACGCAATATGCGGAACAGCAACACCGCGCTGAACGTGGCACTAAGTGTGAGCAACACGGCCATGATGTATATGGCGGCGTTGAAGTTGAACTGCTTGATGATGGCATCGTTGAGCCAATAAAAGGGTGCAAGCAAAGGGCCGAACAGCGGATGCCGCGATAGTTCGTAGTAGATCTTGCCGTTAGAGAGGTAGATGCACGAGTAGGCATCGTAGCCCGAAACGTGGAATATCTCGTGGAACAGCACCCAATAGCCCTTAAATCCCACACGGGTAAAGAGGTCGTGATACTTGTATAAGGTGGCCGCATTCTGCAAGGCGAACACCATGAAGGCCACCAAGGCCAGTGGTTTTTCTTCTTTTCTTAGTCTGAACATCTTTTTATTCTTCTTGTTGTGTGGGCTTTTCGCCTCATATTCCCATTTCTTGTGCCATTTCGTGCCTTGCTTTCTTGCGATAATACATCGCGGTGTACACGGCAGGTATGGCAAATCCCAGTGTCAATGTGATGATGGAGCTTTCCGGTCCGAACGTTCCGCCCGTTACAAGTGTGGGGCCAGTTATTGTAGATGTAATCAAGGGCGTGCCATAAGACATGTCGCCCGATATGGGACAGCCGAAAACGCTGCCCTGAATGAAGTTCCATGCCCAGTGCATGGCTATGGGAACCCACAGCGTCTTGTGGTAGGCGTAGGCGATGGCCGACAGCCATCCCAGGGTTAGGCCCAACAAAATGGCCGACCAAAGCGTGGCTCCCTCGTTGGGATAGTGCATAAGTCCGAAGAGAACGGACGACACAATGAGGGCTATGGGCATGTTCCACTTGTCGGCCATCAGCCTGAAAAGGATGCCGCGAAACACCACTTCTTCGCACACGGCCACAAGAAAGAAGAGCGAAAAGCCAAGAAGCATGTCGGGCAGGGCAAAGGCGATGCGCTCCACTTTGTAGTGGTTGCCTAGGTAAAGGATAAGGACGACGGCCGAGAAAAACGCGGTGTTCACCGCCCATCCTATGCCCAACTTGCGGATGTTGGCTAATATGGAGAACCCACGTGCGGCATCGAGGTACAGCGTGAGGTACTTTTTGTAGAGGTATAACACGCCGAGCGAGAACGCAAAGGCAAGTGCCGACTTGAGGTATACCGAGTATTGGGGCTGGAAGATGCCGTAGCTTACGGCATAAAGGAAGACGAAAGCCACCGCCCCCAGGAAGAGGTAGGCACCCCAAGCCAAGCTGTCGTTTTTAGATATGATGGGCATGATGTTATGTTTTTTATTCTCATTTCATTGTTGTTCGGAAGATGTTTCCACGTCATTGTTCGGTGATTGTCACACCGTTTTTAGCACTCGCATTGCCATTCGTTTTTCATCGCGTTGCAAAACCGCATGCATTTAGCCTTGCCGTTCAGCTATTAATCAGATAATCTGCCACCGAATAGATGTTCCATGCATAGAGCCAGAGGGTGAGCGAGCCGATGGCAATGCGCACGAAAGTGCGTCTTCGGCCTGCTGTGGCCGCGATGAGGGCGGCCAATGCCAAGGGGAGAACGTAGGCCCAATGGGCAGTCATGATGTACACTTCATTGAGTCCGAAGCCCAATCCCACGTGCAATGCCCAGTCGGTGGCGGCAAAGGCCAGGGCTATGAGCAGCAGTTTGTTGCGACGGCCAAGCCAAAGTCCGGCAACAAAGAGCAGCACCAGCAGACTTTCCACCACGTAATTGGCGGCGCAACGATAGTGAACGATGACGGGACGGCGGCCGAAGATGTCTTCCAAGAGATGGTCGCGATGCAACTGAATGCTCTCTCCGAAGAGGTTTTCCACAAGCGATTGCCAGCGCGATGTGCTGATGTCTGTCCATTGCAAGAAGCCGTGGTTGGTCATTGGCTGCCCCATTTTCTCGGCCAGCACTTTGTTTGGGCTTTTCTTTGCTGCCGAATTGTTGGGCTTTGACTTAGTTTTCAGCGAGTCGGCAGTAGTCTTCTCGCCTTTTTTTGTAGCTTGTAACCAAGCTATTTGTTGCTTTTGAAGTTCGGCTTCTTCTTTTTTCTCTGCTTTTTTCTTCTCGCGTGCCTGTTGTCGCTTCACTTCGCTCGGCCAAACGAATCGTTTGTACTCGAATTGGACGAAGCCCCACATTAAGGCCGAGGGCAAAAGCACCGCGAAAAGCAAGAAACGGGGGCGGAAAAAGCGGCGGCCGTTGGCAAAAAGTGCGGCAACGAACACCTTTAATCCATTGTTGAGCGATACGCCAGCCGTGAGAATAAAAAGGCAGAGCGTCTTCCATAGGGGCAGGGGCGTGCGCTGTTGCAGGTGGTTGGCCGTAACAATAAGGGTGAGCAGCAGGGCAAAGAGCGAGAGTATGAAATGGTCGGGTGCCAGTGCCGACAGCATTATGTAGGCCAGGGAGAAGAAAAAGGCACAGAGCAATCGCGCATCGGCCAAGGCCAAACCCATCGCTTGGCGCAACAGGCGGTGCAGAAACACCATCGAATAAAAGGCGGCAAGGGTTTGCATGACGGCCACAACGAAGAGCGCGCAGTTGATGCCCGTGAGCCACATTAGGCCTTGATTGACCATATACGGCACGTACATGAAGAACGCCAACAGCGGATGACGAAACACATTGTAGCCCGCTTGCCAATCGCTTACCACGGCATAGGTGATGGGATCGAAGCCCGAGAGGTGGAAATGGCGTACAAAGAGGTTCCAATAATGCTCTTGCAGGGGGGTGAAAAGACAGTAATAGCGGGCTATGAGCAGTGCATGAAGCCCCACAAGCAACAGCAAGAGTGGTGCGCCAACGGCCCATTCTTCGCGCCGAACCTTGAAAATGGCAAACAAGCGTATGCCATTGCGCTTGAGAAAGAAGCGCACCAGCAGGAAATTTATCGGCACGCAGACGGCAAACATGGGCAGGGGAGCGAGCGTCTTGCTTACGCCGAGGTCTACAAAAAGGTTCAGTGTGGCCATCTGTAAAAGGTAGTTCACCACATGGGCAAGGGCAAAACCAGCCCCTCTTCCCGGCGTTCCGCCCACACGGAAGGTATACTTAAGGCTGGCCCAGAGGTTGAAAAGGAAGCTCAGCAGGTAGGCAATGGTCATGGCGATGTTGTGGTTGAGCATCTGCAAGCCCACCCAATAGGCTACATATTGTATGGCTGTGGCCGACAATCCTACTATGCCGAAGCGCAACACCTCTGCAAGTGCTTGGTGTTTATTTCGTTCTGAAGGGTTTATAATGTGTTTCATCCGCATAAGCAAGCATTTGTTTGTCGCCTTGGCTGTCGCCATAGGCTGTTATGAAGAAGTTTTTTCGCGGCACGAAAAGATGCTCCACGCGGCTCATCTTCTCTGCCCCGTGGCAGTTGGGCGAGGCAAATCGCCCTGTCAGTACGCCGTTTTCCACCGCTATCTGCGTACCGATAACCTGCACTTGTGGCAAATGTTGGAAGAAAGGCTGCACCCAATTCTCGATGCTTGCGCTAACAACCATCACCTTTTCGCCGCTTTCGCAGGCTTCTTCCACTGCCTTCATGCCCAGTGGACGCAGGATGTGCGCGCTGTTCTTGGCGAACGAACGGCAGTGGGCATTGAACATTTCGAGGCTCATCCCTTTGAAAAAATGTGCGAAGAGCCGCTCCTTTGTTCGTCCGTTGGGGTATAGGCGCAGTTTCATCAGCACAATCAATGGCAAGTAAAGGCCAAAACCCACCAGCATTCGCCACCTCCCAACTGCGTGGGATATGAATGCAGGCAGCGTATCGAGCGTGGTTAGCGTACCGTCGAAATCGAAAAGCGAAACGCGTAAGCGCGTTGATGGGTGTTCTGTCATTGTGTAATCGGCCTCATGTTTAAAAGTGAAAAGGTGAAAGGGTGAAAAAGTGAAAAGATGGCTAGCGCCGTCTAGGCTATTCTGACCTGTCGGACATGTCAGACCTGTCAGACCTGTCGGAGAACCCATAATAAAAAAGGCTATTTGTTTACTTCCTTACCCCCTTACTCCCTTTGCTCCTAATATATTATCAAGAGAAATGTCATTATCCAAGCCCCGACAATGGCCTGCGTAAACCTGTCGCGGAGCAGTATTTTGGTGGGGTCGCCACTCACTTCATCAACCAATGTGAGCTGCATGTAGCGCAAAAGCCCCACAAGAACGAAGATGCTGGTGAGGTAAAGGTATGGGGCATGGAACCTACTTACCACCTCGGGCGACACCGTATACATGATGTAACACACCAGGGTTACCGTCCCTGTGATGGTGATGGCTTGGTTAACGAAGGTGAGATTGTAGCGGATGGTGTTGCGTCGGGGCGGTTCTCCCGTTTCGTTCATGCGCAAAACGTCGTCGCGCCGCTTGGCAAACGAGAGGAAGAGTGCCAGCAAGAACGTCATCAACACCAGCCAATTGCTCACCGCAACATCACAAGCCATGCCGCCAGCCAGTATGCGAAGCACGAAGCCAAAGGCCACTGTGCACACATCGATGATGGCATGGCGTTTCAACCACAAGCAATAGGCCGTGTTAAGCAAGAAGTAGAAGGCCACGATGCCTGCCGTTTCGCCTGCCCGCTGGGGCAAGAAGAAGAGCAGCAAGGCCGAGAGTAGCACCAGGATTGCCATGAGTGCGTAGGCCGTTGGCACGCTGACAGCACCCGAAGCGATGGGCCTTCGGCACTTAACGGGGTGTCGGCGGTCGGCATCTACATCGATGATGTCGTTGAAACAATAGATGGCCGATGCCGCAAAGCTGAACGCAAAGAAGGTGAGGACGCTGGCAATGGCATCTTCTGCGTGAAGCAATCGCCCGCCGAAGAACATGGGGATGAGCACAAACCCGTTCTTAATCCATTGTTGCGGACGAATAAGTGAGAGCGTTTTTTTCATCTTTCAAATCGCTTTGTTATTTTTTCCATTCCCTTATTTAGAAGCCATGCCAAAGGCAAGGTTATGGCGAAGCACGCCAAAAACGTTCCCCAATAGCCCCATTGTTGGCGTGGCAGGTGTACTAATACGAAGTGGGCGTGCAGCAAATACATTTCCAGGCTCACCGTTCCCACCAGTCGCAGTGCGCGTTTTATCGGTTGTGGAACGGCCGAAAGCCAGTTGGCCAAGAGCAAAACAAGGCAAAACGTGGCGGGGATGTAGAGCATTCGGCCGATGAAGAGTGGGAAAAGGCCGTGCCGGGTCTGTTCCAAATGGATGTCTACGCCAAGCGACAGCACCGCGGCGGCCAACAACAGCCACACGCTTTGTGCGCTGATGCTTAGCCCTTGCTTAACCAGCGCGCCGCAATTGATGCCGATAAAGAAGATGGGTACGCGGCTCCAGAATATCTCGATGTGGCCAACGGCATCGTGTATGGGGCGCACCCACTGCACGGCAACGCACCATACAATCATCAATACGGGCAACCAGCGGTAGGCTTCGTGGCGAGAAACAAGCTTTACATAGGCCGGAGCGAAGAGATAAAGCATCATTGCGGCCGGAATGTACCAAAACGTTAGCTCGTCGTGCAGCCAAAAGTCCCAATTGATAAGCACATCGCCGGCTAAGTCTGCAATTTGTTTCCATCCATGCTCGCCTTGCCAAAATCGCGGCACGTAATAAAGGCACGCAACCAGCAGCCACGTGGGATAGATGCGCAGGTAACGGCGAGAGAAGAAGCGTTTGAGCGATGCGTTGCCTGTGAGCGAGTACCACAATCCCATGCCGCTTAGGAAGAGAAACACGTCTACACCGATGTTACCCATGCGCCAAAGACCATAGAAAGGCGACAATCGCGGCAGGCTGACGTGGAAAAGCACGATGAAAATCATGGCCACGCCCATGATTTCGCTTCGGTGCAGGCTGATGTTGGCAAAGCTGATGCCTTTTGTCTTTTGTTCCATTGGGTGCGATGTTAACGTTTGGGTAGCGGGATGCGCTTGATGAGCTTGTCTACAGCCCAAGCCAATGCGATGGATGCAAGGATGTAGAGCAGCAACCCGAGGTAGGGTTGGCCGTGCCGCGAGATGGGAATGATGAGCTTACGCGTGATGGGATGGGTTACGAAGAGGGCTGCCGAGATGCCGCCCATCCAGCAAAGGGCGCGGTACATCCACGACAACAGCGGGGCACGAGCCAGCAATTGGGCGATTAACAGTGCGCCCAGGCAGATAACCACTGGCACGAACGTCCATCCCACAAAGCTTTGGCTGAGGTAATAGGCCAAGGCAACGCACACAATGAGGGCGGCCAACTGCTTAACACCATCGTTTGCCCACAGCTTTTCACGATGTTGTTGGAAACGGGCATAAAGCAAACCCAAGCCAAAGGGAAGCATGCCACCCATGAAGTTGTAGCGGTAGCGGTTCATCGTTTCGCTCAAGGGCGACAATTGCAGTTGCACCACCACACAAAGCACCATGAGCAGCGCGGTGATGCCCCAATGTCGACGATGAAGCACAAGGCGATAGAGCAAGTAGAACTGCATCATCAGGCCGAAAAACCAATAGGGGCCGGGCCAAATCATCTTGTCGGGATGGGGCAACAGGTTGTTGAACATCAGCAGTTGTGCCGAAATCTTCAGCGTATCGTAATGCCAACTGGGCGGTGTCAGCGCGTCTACGGCGATGAAGAGCGCAAAACCCACCGCCATCATGCTGAAAAGTTTGAGGTAATGGGTAAGCAAAAACTTGCCCACAGGCACTTGCGCGCCATGATACTTCTTGAACAGCCCCCATCCGCTAAGGAAGAGGAACACCGGCACGCCGTAATGGCCGAAGAACGACAGCAGATGTAGCGGCAACGACCAGTCGGGATGCACCAAGGCGCGGTTCATCAACATCACGTTCTGGGCGTTGAAGGTGTATTCGTTCTCCTTGACCATCGGGCCAAGCCAATGGCAATAGTTGTGCAAGAAAATGCCAATGATGGCCAATCCGCGCATGCAAGCGTTCAGACTCGTTGCCTTGGCGTTTGTTGCAGCTTTGTGGGCATGGCCTTGTGTGGGCGTTGAGGCCGGCTGTTGCTTGCTGCCGACCTCGCTTTCGGGTGCGATATGTTGTTCGTTGTGTGGCATGATGGTTGTTTGGGGTTAGCGTTTACCCTTGTTCGGCCCCAGGCTTGGCTGCGCATTGTCGGGCTTCGGCCGCGGCAGTTTGTCGTAGTCGGTGGTGGCTTTGAGTATTCTCGGCCGGCTTTCGTCGTATTGCGGACTGATGAGGTTGTTCGCTTCACGATAGTCCTTGGCCTTGATGCCGGCCAGGTAGAGCAGCAAATGGGGTAGTGCATCGGTCATGAAGCGGCGGTTTCGCGCCTCGCGCACCTGCCTGTATATGTCGGGATGGTGGGCGATGTACTTGCGCGAGCACCATATCCAGAAGGGAATTTCGAACTCGTATTTGGCCAGTGGGTAGTCGATGGCGGCCGAATGGTTGCGGCAGATGAAGCCCCGGTTCTCCTCATAACACTCTTCGCCGTGGTCGGGCATGTAGATAACGATGGCGTCTTCGCTTTCAAACTGCCTGACGATGAGGTCTACCACCGAGTCGTTGTATAGCACGGCGTTGTCGTAATCGGCCAAAATGCGGCGTTGTCGCGGCGTTAGGTCGGGGCGAAGTTCGGCATAGTCGCTGCCTTTCCATCGTCGGCGGTTGGCTGGTGTGCGCTGTTTGTAGGTTACGTGCTGCCCCATCAGGTGGAAGATGGTGAGGTTGTGTTCGCCCTGTTGCGGTTTCAGTCGGGCATATTCGCTCAGCAGGTGTTCATCGTAGGGGTAAACGCTGTCGTTACGCGCATCGAACATGGCTTTGCTCAGCGTGGGATTGTTGAGGAAAAAGCCGCCGCTGAAATCGTAAACCGCCTCTTTGGCCTTGGGCAAAAACTGGTTTGTGATGAACGTTACGTGGTAGCCAGCCTTGCGAAACAGCTCGGGAAAGAGCGGATAATCGCACCATTCGCCGCGGTCGCCCACATCGTAGAGCGAGAAGACATGCTTGAAAACAAAGCTGGTTAGGTTCCAAGGCGACACCACATCGTTGAATTTCACAAGTTGTTTGCTACGTTCGCGGCGCACTTGTCGCGGCGTTGTGGGTTGCGGGTAGCCGTATTGTTGCGAGTGGTGTTTGCCGAAACTCTCGCCAATAATCAGCACAATGTGTGGACTGGTGTATGCGCAGCTGTCCACCTTTGCCTTGTCGGCGGCTGCAACAAGCTTGTCTATCTGTTGCGAAGCCAGTGAGTTGGCATAGATGGAAAAGGCCAATCGGTACACGGGATGGTACAGCACGGCATGCCCTTCTTCGGTAAGCGTGTGCTCCACGTCGCCGATGTTGCGGCCTGTCATCAGCTTCCAAGTGGCCGCCTTGTTGTGTGCCGTGAGGCAAACGCTCCAAATGAGCAGGCCAGTGAAGGCTATCCGTGCAAGCATCTTCAGCGTGATGGCATTGTTTTCGCTGATGGTTGGCCGCTTGGCAAGCAACTTTTGGCAGGCTTGTTTGAAGGCCTTGGGGGCGAAATGGCGCAGCGAATAGGCGGCATGGAGCAGGGCAAGCAGCACAATCCACCCCGTTTTGCCGAAGAGAACGCTGGAAGATAGGTAGGTGGAAAGGAACTCGCCGGCCTCGCGCCCGTTGGTTTCGCCCACCAAAAGCAGCATGGTGGGGGTGAGGGTAGACTCGAATTGGGTGTAACAATACACATCGATGGCCGACGTGATATATATAATAAGGTATAACACACCGCGAACCCAAGGGCGAATACGCTTAGGCAGCGCACTCAGCAGCAGGCAAAGGGCGTAGAGATCCACCAGCAACTCGGTGTAAAGATGTTCGTACACCTTCGCTCCGGGGCTGTTGGGGAGGGTGAGCCACGCGCACATCACACCCAGTACGTACATCGATACGAAGAACGGGGCATTGAGCCACAGGGGCTTAACCACGTGTTTGAGGATGTTCTTTCTCAACGCTGTCGAGGTCATTTCTTTC
>CAJPTO010000053.1 GCA_905373605.1 uncultured Prevotella sp. | reverse complement strand
CCAGTTTGTTGTTCGTTAGTTTCCTGTTCTTCTGCTTTTTCTCCCTCCGGTTTGTCCTTGTCGGGCTTTTGTATTCCATCAGCAGCAACCTTTCCTAGTCTATCGAGCGCACTGTAGTTTTCATTTGGCAGTGGTGTTGGAGTGAAAAATTCATTGCTAAGCAGTTTTTTTACTAGCTCAATGGCCGATGGGTCTGTTGCATTTAAGGGCGCTCCCGCATTCTCGCCGCTGTAGTCAATCTGTTGAACAACGATAGCTCCCTTGTTGATAAGTTCCCTAAACATGGCATCTACGTCAACTGCAGCAACAACCGAAATGTTATAGTTGTCTTTACCTGTTGTTGGTTGATTGTTCTTTTTCCCATATTTGAAATCGCCATCAAACTCAAAGTGATGGTTCCAGAAATCTTCTGTTGCATTAAAGTCGACGGTAATCTTGACGTAATGGGCTGGTTCGATGCCTTTAAAGGTTAAGTCGTACATAACGGCGAGTTGAGAATTGATGAAGCTTGAACTTTCATTGGGCTTCTGCCCTTTTCCTCCTTGTGTAAGCAAGTTGTACATTATTTCGGTTTCAGTTGCACCCAAACGCATAGAGAACACCGCATTCTCTTTGTCGTATAGTGAAGGCTTTTGGGAACCAACAATTTTAACCTTGGCAAGTGATTTCTCTGAGGTTCCATCTTCTCCAAGGATAAACAACTTCACTTCTCCGTCTTTGAAGGAAACAGGTGTTAGTACGAAGTCTTTTTCCGTTATGCTTATTTCGTCTTCGGGGGAAACAATTTCACCATTCTGCTTTTTCTTTTCAATTAGTTCGTCAATGGCAGTTGGCAATTCTTTCCGCATTTCCTTTAAGTCATTATCGCTTGGGAAATCCAGTTCAACCTCCATTGTCAAATACCCGCTGGTAAGGTCTGAAGTGTTAAGTGTAGCTTCCTTTACCTCCTTAATTTTAGAACTAACAAAAGCGGCAAAGTTCATCTTCTTCCCGTTGTTGGCAATGTTTACTTTGCTTTTAGGCAGGTAATAGTATCTTCTTCTGTCGGTTAGATCGCGGAATAGGCTATATCCCCTCAATGTGATTTGATGTTCTGTGGATAACATAGTTTAAAAATTTTATTAGTTAGTATTTGATTTATACCTATAGTAAACGAAGCGCCTGTCTGTCAAAAGATAGGTACGCTATTCGTACATCTATTAGTCTTGAAATAACTGTGGTTAGTAATTTGTCGGCTCGCGAAGTCAACAATTGATATTACATGGGCTGTACCGTGCTGCAATATTAGGGAAAAATCTTTAAACCTGCAAGTGTTTTTTCTTTTTTATTTAGTTAATAAATGTTTCGGCATCTTGTTCTAGTATTCATTTCCCCGGTCACAGCTTTATAGCAAGCTATAATCAACACATCATAATTTAGAGCCTGTATTAAACTCACGAGGAGCTACGACATGGTTTCTCGTAGCTCCTCGTGTGTAATGGTTTGAGTGTTTGCGTTATTGAGTTTAGCTCTCGTTAAGTTGTGAGTTTATAATTGTGTTGGTTTATGTTGCTAAATGAAAAACTCACAGGCTCACAAACTCACTCGCTCATAGCCTCCTAACCTCACCAACTCCACCTTATTTGTACTCCGACCACGCCTTGATTTCGATGTCTTCAACGCGCATGGTGGTGAAGGCAGTGATGAAAGCACTGGCAAGGCGTGTGTTGGTGATGAGCGGAATGTTGAGGTCTATGGCTGCCCGGCGAATGCTATAGCCGTTGGTAAGCTCGCGTGGGGTGAGGTCTTTGGGTATGTTCACCACCATGTCTATCTTCTTTTCGTGCAGCACATCGAGCACTTTGGGCTCCATTCCCTCATCGTTGGGCCAATACACGGTGGTGTTGGCGATGCCGTTCTCGGTAAGGAAACGCGATGTGCCACTGGTGGCGTACAGCTCGTAGCCGTTGTTAACCAATCGTTTGGCGGCATCCAGCATCTCGGCTTTTTGCTTACCGCCGCCTGTTGAGAGCAAAACGGTTTTCTTCGGGATGCGATGACCCACCGAAAGCATGCTGGTTAAGAGTGCCGAATTGGTGTCGTCGCCCAGACAACCCACCTCTCCAGTGGATGCCATGTCGACACCTAGCACGGGATCGGCCTTTTGTAGGCGGTTAAAAGAGAACTGCGAGGCCTTGATGCCCACGTAATCGAGGTCGAAAAGGTTCTTGTTGGGCTTCTCAACAGGCAGGCCTAGCATCACGCGCGTGGCCAAGTCGATGAGGTTCAGCTTCAAAACCTTGCTCACAAAGGGGAACGAACGCGAGGCACGCAGGTTACATTCGATGACAAGCAGGTCGTTGTCGCGCGCCATAAACTGGATGTTGAACGGCCCCGAGATGTGCAATTCTTTGGCTATTTGCCTGCTGACGCGCTTTATTCGGCGCACCGTTTCCACATAAACCTTTTGTGGTGGGAACTGAATGGTGGCATCGCCCGAGTGAACACCGGCAAACTCGATGTGTTCGCTGATGGCATAGGCCAATATTTCGCCGTCTTTGGCCACGGCGTCCATCTCTATTTCCTTGGCATGTTCGATGAAACGACTCACCACCACGGGGTGGTCTTCGCTCACATTGGCGGCCAATTGCAAGAATCGTTCCAACTCTTCGCGGTTCGAACACACGTTCATCGCTGCGCCCGAAAGCACGTATGATGGTCGAACCAGCACGGGGAAGCCCACGCGGTCGATAAACTCGTTAATTTTATCCATTGATGTCAGCGCGCTCCATTCGGGTTGGTTGATGCCGTTTCGGGTGAGCATCGACGAGAATTTGGCGCGGTCTTCGGCGTTGTCGATGTCGTTTGCCGACGTTCCCAGAATGGGTACATGCTGTTCATCGAGCTTCATGGCCAGGTTATTGGGTATCTGTCCACCAGTAGACACGATAACACCATTGGGCGTTTCTAGGTCGATAACGTCCATCACACGTTCGAATGTCAGCTCATCGAAGTACAAGCGGTCGCACATGTCGTAGTCGGTAGACACCGTTTCGGGGTTATAGTTAATCATCACCGAGCGGTATCCTTCGCGGCGAATGGTGTTTAGGGCCTGCACACCGCACCAGTCGAACTCCACAGAAGAGCCAATACGATAGGCACCCGAGCCAAGCACGACGATGGAACGGCGGTCGTTGTCGAACCTTACATCGCTGGCCACGCCCGAATAAGTGAGGTAAAGGTAGTTGGTTTGTGCGGGATATTCGGCCGCAAGCGTGTCAATCTGCTTCACTACGGGCAGGATGCCGTAGGTTTTTCGCAGGTTTCGCACCACCAAAGCGGCCTTGTGCATGTTGCCCATCTCTTGTTCAAGCCCCACGGCACGCGCAATCTGGAAGTCGGTGAAGCCATAAACCTTGGCGGTTCGCAGCAATTCCTTGTCCAATACGTTCACACTGGTGCACCGTTGCAAGGTTTCATCGATGTCGATGATGTGTCTGAGTTTCTCTAAGAACCATTTGTCAATCTTTGTCAGTTCGTGTATCTGGTCGATTGTGTAGCCTTTGTGCATGGCTTTCGAGATAATGAACACGCGTTTGTCGGTAGGCTCGCGCAGTGCAGCGTCGATGTCGTCTATCTTCAGCTCCTTGTTCTCCACAAACCCGTGCATGCCTTGGCCAATCATGCGCAAACCCTTTTGTATGGCCTCTTCAAAGTTTCGCCCGATGGCCATAACCTCGCCCACCGACTTCATCGAAGAGCCCAATTCCTTGTCTACTCCGCGAAACTTACTCAAGTCCCAGCGTGGTATTTTGCACACAACGTAGTCTAATGCAGGCTCGAAGAAGGCGCTTGTGGTTTTCGTCACCGAGTTTTTCAGTTCGAAAAGGCCATATCCCATGCCCAATTTGGCTGCTACGAAAGCCAAGGGATAGCCCGTTGCCTTAGAAGCGAGGGCCGAAGAGCGGCTCAAGCGTGCGTTAACCTCGATAACGCGATAGTCTTCGCTCTTTGGGTCGAAGGCATATTGCACGTTACATTCGCCTACAATGCCGATGTGGCGGATAATTTTGATGGACAGTGCGCGAAGTTTGTGGTATTCGCTGTTGCTAAGCGTTTGTGATGGGGCCACAACGATGCTTTCGCCCGTGTGTATTCCCAGCGGGTCGAAGTTCTCCATGTTACAAACGGTGATGCAATTGTCGTAGCGGTCGCGCACCACTTCGTACTCAATCTCCTTCCATCCCTTAAGACTTTTCTCTACAAGCACTTGCGGCGAGAACGAGAAAGCCTTTTCGGCCAGTTTGTTCAGTTCGTCTTCGTTGTCGCAAAAGCCACTGCCAAGACCGCCAAGCGCGTATGCGGCGCGCAAGATAACGGGATAACCCAGGCTTGCAGCTGCGCGGCGAGCCTGCTCAATGGTGGCGCAAGCCTCGCTCTTTATCGTCTTAACGTCTATCTCGTTGAGCTTTTCAACAAACAATTCGCGGTCTTCTGTGTCCATGATGGCCTGTACGGGGGTGCCAAGCACCTTAACGCCATACTTCTCCAGCACGCCGCTTTGGTACAATTCCACGCCACAATTGAGCGCTGTTTGTCCGCCAAAGGCCAGAAGGATACCGTCTGGGCGTTCTTTTTCAATCACGCGTTCAACGAAATAAGGCTGAACGGGGAGAAAATATATTTGGTCGGCCACGCCTTCCGAAGTCTGTACCGTGGCGATGTTGGGGTTGATAAGCACCGTTTGCACGCCTTCTTCGCGCAGGGCTTTAAGGGCTTGCGAGCCAGAATAGTCGAATTCACCCGCTTCGCCAATCTTCAATGCGCCGGAACCCAGCAGCAACACTTTCTTTATGCTTTCGTCTTTCATTTTCTAGGGGGGTTAAAGGGTGAGTTTTTCCACGAAGCGGTCGAACATAAACAGCGTGTCGACAGGCCCAGAGCAAGCTTCGGGGTGGAATTGCGAAGTGAACCAAGGGTTGGTGTTGTGCTGAACACCCTCGTTGCTGCCGTCGTTCATGTTCACAAACAGCTCGCTCCAGTCTTTGTCCAGCGTTGACGCGTCTACGGCATAGCCGTGGTTTTGGCTCGTAACATAACATTTCTCGGTGCCAACCATGCGCACAGGCTGGTTGTGTGAGCGGTGTCCGTACTTCAGTTTGTAGATGCTGGCACCGCCAGCCTTAGCCATGAGCTGGTTTCCCATGCAAATTCCGCAGATGGGTTTGCGGCTCTTGTCCATCTGTTTTCGTAGTATGTTCACCGCGTCTTGGCACAAGTCGGGGTCGCCAGGGCCATTGCCGAGGAACAGTCCATCGAAATCCATGCCCGTATAATCGTAGTTCCAAGGCACGCGCACCACTTCAAGTCCGCGCTCAATGAGGTTGCGGATGATGTTAGCCTTCACGCCACAGTCTACCAACACCACGCGTTTGCCTGCCCCTTCATTGTAACGGATAATGTCTTTGCAGCTAACGCGGTCAACAAAGTTCACGCCTTCATATTGTGCTTCGGGAATGTTGGTGGGGTCGTCGTCGAAGATTATCTGTCCCATCATCACGCCATGTTCGCGCAACACCTTGGTGAGTTCGCGCGTGTCAACGCCAGTTATGCCGGGAATGTGCTCACGTTTCAGCCATTGTGCCAAGCTTTCGCTGGCGTTCCAGTGGCTGTATTGCTCGCTATAGTCGCTAACGATGATGGCCGAGGCGTGTATATGGTCGCTTTCCATGTAGATGGGAAGTCCCTCTGGGCCGAAAGTGAAGGGCGGAACGCCATAGTTACCCACCAAAGGAAAGGTAAGAGCGACGAGCTGACCTGCATAAGAGGGGTCGGTAAGGCTCTCTGGATAGCCCATCATGGCCGTGTTGAACACCACTTCTCCAGCCACGGGCGCATCGTATCCAAACGACTTGCCATGAAACTTGGTGCCGTCTTGCAGCACTAATGTTACGTTTCTCATTATGTTTAGAATTTCTGTTCGTTTTGATAAACCTTTTCTATGTAATTCACGAAGGCCTGATTGCACAGCCGCATGCCGCCCGGAGTGGGGTAGTGGCCCGTGAAATACCAGTCGCCTTTGTGCAAAGGGATGGCGTTGCGCAAGCCTTCGATAGACTGGAACACCAGTTCGATGGGTGTTTTCACCCCTTTGGGGCGTAGCATCTCCACAATCTTGTGGTTAATCTCGTCAACGGTCACGGCTTTGTATATCTGTCGCACGCAGTTTTGCATCTCTTCGGCTGGCTTTTTCAGCTCGTGTCGGCAGTCGTCGTAGGTTTTCTTTATCAGTGCGTGCAAATTTTTCTCCTTAAGCAGCTCGATAGTGGCACGGAACACGCAAAATTCCTCCAGACTTGGCATGTCGATGCCGTAATAGTCGGGGTAACGTATCTGTGGTGCGCTGCTCACCACGATGATTTTCTTGGGATGCAGCCTGTCCAGGATGCGAAGTATGCTCTTTTGCAGCGTTGTTCCGCGCACGATGCTGTCGTCAATGATAACCAGATTGTCTTCGCCGGGGCGAATACTCTCGTAGGTGATGTCGTAGACGTGTGAGGCGAGGTCGTTTCGCGAGTTTCCTTCGGCGATGAATGTGCGCAGCTTGATGTCTTTCCACGCCACCTTCTCCAGCCTAACCGTCTTTCTCAGAATGTTGTCCAGTTCTTCGGCCGAGGGCACATGGCCCAAAGCCTGTATCTCTTCCACCTGCTGTCGGCGCATATATCTCCTAAATCCGTCTACCATCCCGTAGAAAGCCACCTCGGCCGTGTTGGGGATGTAAGAGAGAACGGTGTGTCGCGTATCGTAATTCACGGCGCGCAGAATGTGGTCGGTAAGCTGTTCGCCCAGCTTTTTGCGTTCCTTATATATATCGGCATCGCTTCCGCGGCTGAAATAAATGCGCTCGAACGAGCACTGGCTGTCTGCCCTTTGCTCCATGATGCGCTCGATGCGGCAGTCGCCATTGCGCTTAACGATGAGTGCCGTGCCTGGTTCCAGCTCCTTAACCTCGTCGCATTCGATGGCAAACGTTGTTTGCAGCACCGGTCTTTCGCTTGCAACGACGGCCACTTCATCGTTCTTGTAATAGAATGCGGGACGGATGCCCCAAGGGTCGCGCATGGAAAACATCTCTCCGCTTCCCGTTACGCCGCACACCACGTAGCCTCCGTCGAAGTGGGGCATGGTGGTTCGCAGCACGTTGGCCACGTTAACATTTTCTTCGATGTAATGGGTGATGTCGGTATCTGTAAGTCCTTGCGCCTGAGCCTCTACGAAGTTGCGTTCCACTTCGCGGTCCAACCTGTGCCCCATCAGCTCAAGCATGATGTAGCTGTCGCTGTAAATGCGTGGGCATTGGCCTTGCCGGGTGAGCAGGTTGAATATCTCGTGGATGTTGGTCATGTTGAAATTGCCGCATAAGCTGAGGTTCTTTGCGCGCCAATTGTTGCGGCGAAGGAAAGGATGCACATACGACAGGCCGCTTTTCCCCGTTGTCGAATAGCGCAAGTGGCCCATGTATAGTTCACCAGCGAAGGGCAATGTGCGTTCGGCGTAGCAGGCATCGGCCAGGTGTTCGGGTGTTTCTTTGGCAAATCCCTTTTGCACGGCAGCGAAAATCTGTGTGATGGCGTTGCTGCCTTCTGCTCTTTCGCGGAACATGTATTCGTTTCCCGGGTGTGTTTTCAGCTTCACGCACGACATTCCCGCGGCTTCTTGTCCGCGGTTGTGCTGTTTCTCCATCAGCAGGTACAGCTTGTTCAGTCCGTACATCCACGTGCCGTATTTCTGTTGGTAATATTGCAGCGGTTTGAGCAGCCTGATCATGGCCACGCCACATTCATGTTTCAATGGTTCCATCCAAATCTTGTTCTTTTTGCCTTAGTTGTTTATACAAGTAGAGGGATGTTCGCAAACATCCCTCATTGTTTATAAGTCGTTATCTTACGAGGTTCACCACCACCGAGGTAATGGAAAGCACGCTGCTCATCACCGACAGCCAAACGCCAGTTGCGGCACTGGTCTTCGAGTTGCTGGCCTTTGCCTTGTTTGGCTCAACATATATCACGTCGTTTTGTTGCAAGTAATAGTATGGCGAGTTGATGACGCTAGCGTCGCGCAGGTCAATTCGGTGAGCTTCTTTCCGTCCGTCAGGGTTTTCGCGGAGCAACATCACGTTGTCGCGTCGGCCATAAATAGTGAGGTCGCCCGCCTGTGCCAAGGCTTCAACGATGCTCATCTTCTCGCTTGTAACGGGAATGACGGTGGGTTTGGCCACTTCTCCTAGCACCGTAACCTGGTAACTGGCCATGCGCACGGTGACGATGGGGTTTTCGCTAGCGGCGAGAAAACCTGCTATTTTGCTTTTGATGAGGTCTTGGCATTGGTTTTTGTTCAGTCCGGCCACATGAATTCTGCCGATTATGGGAAACTCTATGTCGCCATTGTTGTCCACCAGATAGTTTTGCAGATTTGAACCCTGCGCCAATTGCCCTCTGCTGCCAACGCTGTTTCCCACAGTGAGGTTGAAAGGTGCGGCCGCAGCAGGGTCGGTCGTTACAACGGTGATAGACAATTGGTCTTTGGGCATAATCTTCGCTTCGTAAAGGCCTTTAGAGTCTTCGAGGCTTATGCCGTCTATGTTTTGGAAATACACAATTTTCTTGCTTCCTCCACAACTCCCTAACAATAAAACAAGTGTCAATAAGACAACCGAACTTATAAATTTACTCATACCAATAATACAATCATTTATTATGTTTGCAAATTTACGCTGTTTTTTCTGATTTCGCAAATCTTTAACCTATTATTAACGCGAGTTTTTGTTAGTAAGTCATTCTTGGCTTGTACGGCTGCATGGTATACAGAGAAAGGGGATAATATTGGGGAATTTTGGTGGCAAAGTGGCTCGAGGCATGGTTCGCCGTTCGGCAACATTGTCATGGCGTGTGCAACAATCGCCTTCAAGCATGCCTCACCTTGTTCTTCCCTGCGGGTGTCGCATGTCGCGAAAAGCGTGTAAAATAAGGGGCTGCGAGGTGTATCTGTGCAATCGGTTGCTTTGTGAAAAAGCCAATTTTCCTATGTTTTATAGCAGGTCTTTGAAGTCTTTGCTTACCTTTGCAGCCGAAAAGAGAGAAGAAGTTAGGTAAAGCATGGATGCTGCGTACATATAAGATGTCGCAGCGTAGACAAAACTATAGGTATCAGATTGGCAATAAAGATTTATTCAAGGATTAGTTATATGGTAAGACGTTGATTATCGGTTATTCGGTGTTCGTAACAAGGTAGTTTCGGATTACATCGGGCGTACAACGTCGCTTCGTCAAGACCGTAGAGGGGGTTAGAGTTAACAATAAAAGATGGGAATGGAGAGTTGGGAATAGCTTTTAAGTTTCCGCCTCGTACCGCGTGATACGGATATTGTACGAAGTAAGAATTTTTATGTTAGTAGAGAGAACCCGGCTGCATGTGCATGTGGCCGGGCTTTTTGTGTGTTCTTGCGCCGTGCTTGCTTGTGCCGTGTGGTGAGGTTTGCTGGTGATTGCTTTTCTGGCGACACAATCTTCGGTGTCCAATCCCATCTAAATCACGTTAAGCCGCGTCTTCGTCTGTCATCATGCAACAGGCATTCATCTGGTGTGTCATTGCCATCTTGGTGTCTGGCATAAGGTGTACACGTGTCCGCCTTATGCCGTACACGTGTCTGCCTTGTGCCGTACACGTGTCTGCCTTATGTCGTACACCCACAAGTAAAGGCATGTATGGTTGTTGTGTGCATGTAGTTGGTTTGCTTTTCCCCTTTCATCGTCAATAGAACAGCCCTCTTAGTTTAGTTTGTACAAAGGGGTTAAAGCCCGATTGTCATGCGTTGGTGCAACGATCCATGCGATTTTGCACACGCTGTACCGCCCAAAAGTAGAGGTCTTGCGGTGTGCAGCGGCGTTGCTGCATGCATCTTTTCGCCAGTTAGTGCGCCATTTTTTTGTGTATGTCAAGTATTTTTGCGACATTTGTATTCTGGTTGTGCATGTCATCAACAAACTTTGCATTACGATAGGGGCGAGAATGCAGGCACAACGGCGAGAATGCCCCATACAAACAATTTATCTGTTATGGAATTGAAATACGACTTATACGCCATTAACAATTTTAGGGGAACAGGAGAAGAGCGGAAATACGTGCGATTGATGATGCGCGACCCGATGACCGCCCGCGAATTGGAGTCGGCCATAGAGCAAAGGTGCTCGCTCACCAAGGGTGATGTGGCTGCTGTGCTTAGCGAGTTGCGCACGCTTTGCGTGCAAGCTTTCAAAGAGGGGCGGCGTTTTTACCTGCCTCAGATAGGCTACCTCTCTTTGGCTGCCGCCCTAGACACCGGTCAATCTAAGGCAAGCCACAACATCACAGGGCATGATGTGCGGCTCACTGGCATCAAGTTTCGCCCTGAGGCAAGCCTTATGAAGGAGGTTTCTGAAGATGCTCATTTCGTTCGCACTAAGTTTTCCAACCAGTCAGAGCAATACGAAGAACGCCAGATGCTCGCTGAAATTACGGCCTATGTAGAAGAAAACCGCTTCATAACCAGCAAAATCATGCGCACGCGATTTGGCCTCAGCCGCCATTTCGCCTTCAAGTGGCTCGCGCATTTTTGCGAAAAGGGCGTTTTGGTGAAAGCCGGACAGCCACGTGCACCCATCTATTTCTTGAAGAACGCATAAACAGTCACTGAAAGATGTGACGAAAAGATGATCGGTATGGCAGGCACCCTTCTTTCTGTTGCCATCACCTCTGTTGTCTTTTAAACCATAAAGCATGCCAAATTCATTCGCTTACAAAAGCCAGTTTGAAAGGATATTCACCGAGAACTACACACGGCTGTACTATTTATGCCCTGCACATCGTGAACGATGGCGAGGCGGCTAAAGACATCCTCAACGACGTTTTCGTGGCCTTGTGGAAGAACATCGCCACGCTGGAACAAGGCACGGTGCGCGCTTACTTGATGACAGCGGTGCGCCATCGCTCGGTGGACCATCTGCGAAGGATGGTGCTTGCAAGCCAATTTTCGGATGACTATCTTCGCGCCGCAGCCGACTTCTATGAGGAATATTCGGAGGAAAAGGACCGTTTGGTGGGCGAAATGCTCGCCAAACTGACACCGCCCACAGACGGCATCCTGGAAATGTGCTACCTCAAGCGCATGAAGTATGCCGAGGTGGCACAGCATTTGGGCATCAGTGTCAATACGGTGAAGAAACACATCGTGAAAGCTTTAAAAACGTTAAGAACCTTATATCAGGGCAAAATGGAGTACCCGATATAGACATTTGTCTGTATCTATATATATAAGGTGTGTGTTGAGCGTGATGTCACGCCTTAAATCGCGCCTACATGGTAAAACTAGCTATTAGAAACGCAAATTAAAATGACAACAGATGAATGAAGAAAACGACATTCAGCACTTTAACCCAGAGCAAATAGCCCTGCGCCACCATCTGCTTCGCAAGGCTTATGCCGCACCCGACGTGCAACAACAACTGCAACGCTTTGAGCGCGAGCATGGCATTGGCCGCCGTGGCCGTGCCTGGATGTGGGGCATCGGGGCGGTTGTGCCCGTGGCAGCATCGTTGCTTTTGCTTTTTGTTTTCGATGTAGGAAACGTAAAGAGCAGTTTGTTTCGTGTTGCCCAAGCACCCGTTGTTGTTTACAAGGCCGCCGAGGGTGTGGTGCAACGAAACGTTACGTTGCAACAAGACGGCGACAAACCTGTGGTTGTGCCCAACCGTTTCTTGCGCGTGATGGCCAAAGTGAATGCTGCTGATGCTCGCATTCGCAACGTATTGTCCACGCCACACAACGCCACGGCCGAGATTACGCTTGCCGATGGCACAGAAGTGACGCTCAATGCCGACAGCAAGCTGGCTTTTCCCACTCATTTCGAGGGCACAACGCGCGAAGTGCAGCTGCAGGGCGAGGCCTTTTTCAAGGTGAGCCGCGATGCGCACCGACCATTCGTGGTGAAAACCGGCAGTATTACAACCAAAGTTCTTGGCACCGAGTTTAACATTCGCGCTTACAACAAGGGCAATGCGAACGTAACCTTGCTCGAAGGAAGCGTGGAAGTGCAAGCCGGTAAGGCCACAAAACGGCTCAAACCGGGCGAAGAAGCGGCATTGCAGGCTGGGAAAATAAAGGTGAGCTGTGTGGAAACCGATGGCGTTGTGGCCTGGATGTTTGGCGACTTCTACTTCGACAACGCCCCACTGGCAGACATTGCCAAGGAAATTGGCAAATGGTATAACGTGAGTGTTATCTTCCAAGACCCCTCCAAGATGCATACCCGCCTGTTCTTTTCAGCTCCGAAGGATGCGAAAATCGAAGAAATCGTTGAAGTGCTCAACGAATTGAACAAGGCCAAAGTAACATATCACGATGGGCAGATAACCATTGGGTAAGGTTGAAACCTTTTTTGGGTGCGCTTTGGAAGGAAAACCAAGCATAATTTTCATGTTTTTCCTTTCAAAGCGTACCCATTTTTGTTTCCTGTCCGTATCTAATGGCAAGAACGTTTTCGTTAAGCCACATGAGCAATGCCAAGCTTGCTTGAGCATTGTCATGGCGAGAAAAGAACATTTAAGTCAAATGCACAAATAGAGAAAGCTATGCGTATGAGAAAAAACGACTTAAAGCGAGAATTTGCCTTGCTTGCCATGCTCTTCTTGTTGGCGTTAGGCGTTGCCGCACAAGACATGGGCAAGCGTTTTAACACCTCGTTTAAGAACACACCTCTCTCGGCCGCCCTCAAAACCATCGGCAAACAGAGCGGCGTTAGGGTGCAGTTTGCTTACGAAGACGTGAAAGGCTACAACGTTACGGCTGAACTAAAGCAGGTGAACGCCGAGGATGCCGTGCAAGCTGTTATCCAAAACCGGCCGCTTACGTATAAGGTGGTGGGCGGAAAGTTTATCATCGTGTCGAAGAAAAACGCTCGAGCCAATGCCGCGACCGGCACCGAACGGGCAGAAATGGCAGAGGCTGCCGAACATTTCAACGGCGATGCACAGCAAGAGCAGCGCGGCGAAACGGTGAAAGGCAGGGTGGTGGACGAGAACAACGAGCCTTTGCCTGGCGTTAGCATTAAATGCGGCAACAACCACACGGGGGCTTTCACCGACATCAATGGCGACTTCGTGTTCGTCCTGCCCCAAAATCATGGCGGATACATCACCTTTTCGTACATCGGCATGCAGACACAACGCGTGAAACTCACGGCCAAGAACGCCAAGGAGATGCACATCGTGATGCACGACGATGCCAGTAGCCTCAAGGAAGTGGTGGTTACGGGCTATCAGGTGCTGGATAAGCGAAGCCTAACGTCGGCCGTCACATCCGTTAAGATGGAAGACTTGCAGCGTGCAGACATGAGTAGCCTGGACCAAATGCTGGAAGGAAAAGTTCCCGACCTGCTTGTAAGCAACAATTCGGCCGAAGTGGGCGTGGCTCCAAAGATACGTATCCGCGGAACAAGCACACTTATCGGCAACCGCGAGCCGCTTTAGGTGGTGGATGGCATTGTTGTTACCGACCCCGTGCAGGTGTCTCCCGAAGAATTGAACGATCCCGACTACGTTAACCGCATAGGCAATGCCATTTCGGGCATCAATCCGCAAGACATTGAGCGCATCGACGTGCTTAAAGACGCTGCCGCAACGGCCATTTACGGCACAAAAGCCGCCAATGGCGTTATCGTGGTGACAACAAAGCGCGGAACGGAGGGCAAACCGCAAGTGAGTTATTCCACCAGTGTGAACTTTAAGCGTCGCCCACACTATTCGGACCATGCCATAGACGTGATGTCGAGCAAGGAACGCATACAGTTTTCGCGCGAATTGGCTGCCATTGGCTACAGCTACGACCTCAACGACCCACGCGTGGGATACGAAAAAGCACTGGACGACCTATATAATAAGAACATCGACTATGCCCAATTTGCCCAACAGGTGGCCGCAATGGAAAGCTACAACACCGACTGGTTCGACCTGATATGTCGTAATAGCCTGTCGCAACAACACACGGCCAGCCTTAGTGGCGGCTCTAGACAGACCCGTTACTATGCATCGCTGGGCTTTAACAAAGACGACGACGTGGTGAAGGTGAACAGCAACAAGCGTTATACGGCATCCATCAACCTGGACAACACGTTTAGCAAGCTGCTTTCGGTGTCGTTCAACATGAGTGCCTACCATTACAGCCGCCAATATTATCAAGACGACGTGTCGCCCCTTAACTATGCCTACACCGCTTCGCGCGCCATCAACCCCTATAACGCTGATGGCACACTGGCCTTTTACGACAAAATGACCGGCAGAGCGAAACAAAGCTATCCCTATAAGTACAACATCCTGAACGAATTGAACGAAAGCTACAAACGACAAGAGACCAATTCGTTTACGGCCACGGCCAACCTGCGACTTAATTTCACCCCGTGGCTCAACGCAAATGCCATCTTCTCAATGACACAAGCCAACACCGACCAAGAGGGATACTGGGGAGAAAGAAGCACGCACGTGGCTTATCTAAGGACTGCCAACTATGGGGACGACATTGTTTACACCTCCGAGTGTACCCTTCCGCAAGGCGGCGAGCTGAGCAAGACAACATTTCGCACGCAAAGCTACACGGGTCGCTTGCAATTGAACGCCAACAAATTTTTCGGCGAAGACGATATGCACAACATCGATGCCACATTCGGACTGGAAATCAATTCAGACACATATAAAAGTCATGCCAGTGTGGCTCGCGGTTATTATCCCGACCGCGGCGAAACCTTTGTTACGGGCATCGACCTGACGCGATTTACAGGCTATGCCACATGGCTGAGCAACAATGTACCCACGATTACCGACGACATCTCGAACAAGTTTTCGACTTACCTCTCGGTGACATACGCCTACAAGCGTTTG
>CAJPTO010000052.1 GCA_905373605.1 uncultured Prevotella sp. | reverse complement strand
CCCCTCTCCCTTTGGAGAGGGGTTGGGGGTGAGGCCTAGAGGGACAGAAGATGAGGCCAAGAAAGGTTGGGGGTGAGGCTTCATTTCTTCATCATCTCTTCAACGGCACGCACCAGTTGTCGGTCGTATCCGTTAAGATAATCTTCGGGCGTGTTATACACTTCAATGTCGGGGTTGAGCTGTGTGTTTTCGCCGTACACGCCGCGCATGTCGCGACAACCCACCTGCGGAATGCCGAAAACCATTGAGGGGTCTAGCAGCCTTTCCCACCACACGGCGGTCATTGTACCAGCCACAGGTGTACCGATGAGTTTGCCAATGCCCAACTCTTTGTACACCCAGGGGAAGCCATGCCCGTTGCTATAGTCGTCTTCGCACACCATCACACACGAAGGCTTGGTCCATTTGTTAAAGGGGTCGCTGCCCACATAGCGTCCGTTAGGCACAAACTGCTGATACTCCTTGCCGCTAAGCAGCGTGCAAAGGTCGTCGTGCAGCCATCCGCCGCCGTTGTGACGCTCGTCAACGATAACGGCATCGCGGCAACGGTTGGTGTCGCTAAGCAATTCAAGATACACCCGTCGGTAGCTTTCGCTATCCATAGCCTTTACATGCACGTAGGCAAGTCGGCCTCCCGAAAGGCTATCCACAAGGTGGCGGTTGCGATCCACCCATCGTTTGTAGAGCAATTCTTGCTGTGCGCCGGCCGAGATGGGGCGTATCACCACATCGAAACGCTTCTTTCCCTTGGGGTTGAACACCGATATGCGCACGGGTTTGCCCGTTTTGCCATCGAGCAAGGGATAGTAATCTTTGCCTTGGATGATGCTGTCGCCGTCTATTTTCTCGATGATACATCCCGGAGTGACCTTTGTGTTGCGCACGGCAAACGGCCCACGCTTGATAACCTCTTGCACGCGCAGCCCGTTGCCCGTGTAATTGTTGTCGAAGAAAAGGCCCAATTGCGCCGTTTGCAGCCTGGCAGCCGTTCCCCAGAAGCTGGCACCAGTGTGCGAAGCATTGAGTTCGCCCAACATTTCGCTGAGCATCTCGGCAAAGTCGAAGTTGTTGTTGATGTAGGGCAAGAACTTTTCGTACACTTTGCGGTAGTTGGCCCAGTCTACGCCGTGGAGTGTTGCCAGGTAAAACTTGTCTTTCACCTGTTGCCACACGTGGTTGAACATGTATTGCCGTTCGGCGTAGGGCTTATAGTTGAAGCGCGCCTCAAACTCAATGTTCTTAGCGGAATTATTCCCTAGGTTTATCTTCTTAATGGCATTGTAGGTGCAGAGGTAAAGGTTGCGGAAGTCTTTGTCGGGAATAAACTCTCCGCCGCCAACATCTTTCATTACGAGTGCCGTTTTGTTTTCAGAAATCTCGTGTTTCCAAAGGTCGTACCCCCCTTCGAACGCAGCTTGGTAATATAAGGTGTCGCCGCCGTTGCTCAAGATGTAGTCGCCAAGCCTAGAAGAGTGGTCGGTAAGGCGCATCACACGGTCGCGGCAGTTTTCCAAATCGAACTCAAGAGCTTTCACATCGTCTTTCTTATCCTTCTTGGTAGAGCCAAGTTTGATTTTGTCTTCTTCCTTTTCCTTCTTGTCGTCGGCCTTTTCCTGATCTTCGTTCTTGGCAAGTTCGCGCTCTTCCTTATTACGCCTGAACTTTTCGTAGGCATCGAGGTCGAAGAACATGATGTACACATCCCTTTCTGCGCCCCACGAGCCGTGGCTTCTGTATCCTGCGCGGTCGCTACTGAAGAGCATTGCCTTTCCGCCAAGCACCCATCGTGCCCCACCTTCGCTGTATCCGCTTTGCGTTAGGTTGTGAATTTCGCCCTTTCCATCGGCCTTTACCAGTGCGATGTCGGGGCTGTTCCATCCGCCCACGCCGATATACGAAGAGAGGAGCCACTTGCTGTCGGGACTCCACGCGAAGCCAATGTCGCCATCGGCATAAGAATAGACGAACTTGCCGGGCATAACGGTTCGCACAGCCTTGCTCTTGATGTCGAGAACGCGCAATGTGGAGCGGTCTTCGAAGAAAGCCACGCTCTTACCATCGGGACTGAAGCGCGGATACTGCGAGGTTCGGTCGCTTTTCACCAACTGTTCTTCCTCCAGTTGCGTGGCGTAGGCAAAGCTTTTCTCCTTGTCGAGTTTCAGCTTCGTGCGATAAATTTGCCACAATCCACCGCGTTCGGAGGCATATAGGATGCTGCGGCCGTCGGGTGCGAATTGTATTTCGCGCTCTTGCTCGGGCGTGTTGGTTATTTGCTTGGTGGTGCGGTAGTCGATAGACGTTACATACACATCGCCATGCAACACAAAGGCCAGCTCTTTGCCGTCGGGTGCGAGCGAAATCTCGGTTGCTCCCGTGAAAAGAGTCTGCCTGTCAAGGTCTTTGTCCATCTTGTCGGTTACGATGTTCACGCTCAATTTTTGTGGCAGCCCGCCACTTTTCACCGTATATATCTCGCCATCCCATCCATAACAGAGCGTGCCGTTGTTGGCAGCGGTGAGAAAACGCACGGGGTTTGTGGTGTGTTGTGTGAGCTGTTTTTTGCCGGTTCCATCGATGTTCCGCTCATAAACGTTGAAAGTTCCGTCTTCTTCGCTGAGATAATAAAAGGCATCGCCTTGAGCAGCCCACACCGGCGTGCGGTCTTCGCCGTTAAAGGTGGTGAGCTTGGTGTATTTTCCGTTGCGGAGCAGCCATATATCTCGCGTTATTGGCGAGCGATGATGCTTGCGGAAGGGGTCTTCGTAGCCCTTTTGGTCGTGATAAAGCAAGTCGCCGTTGGGGCGAATGCTGATGTCCATCATGGTGACGGCCGAGAAAAGTCGGGGTCGCGAGGCATCAGTACCCACTTCGTACACCTGCGGCAGCGAGCCATTGGCGAAGATAATGCTTTGCGCCGTGGGCATGATGCTTGTATAATACAGCACCGTTTTGTTGTCTTTGAAAGCGATGGGCCTTTCGTTACCGCTGTTGGTGGTGAGCCTTTGCGGCGTTCCGCCCTCGCGTTGCATCAGGTAGATGTCCATGCTTCCCTCGCGATTAGAGCAGAAAGCCAGCTGTTTGCTGTCGGGACTCCACACGGGATGCGAGTCGTAGGCGGGGTTAGTGGTGAGTTGTCGCGCGTTACCACCTTCGGCAGGCACGGTATAGATGTCGCCTTTATAGGTGAATGCCACGGTGGAGCCATCGGGCGAAATGGCACAATGGCGCAACCACAATGGGTTTTGCTGGGCCGATGCCGCAGTGGCTAGGGCAAAGGCCGCGATTGTCAGGGTAGTTTTCATCATCAAAATAATAATGCGTTGCTTTTATGTGTGATTGTTCGGATAGTGGGCGGCGCGACAGAAGGCGTTGCACGAGTGCGAGTTGGTGTTCCGCCGCCGTGGGTTTTCGCTTTTTTATGCCTGCAAATATATTGATTATTCATGAGACGGCAAAGGGGTTGGGAGAGAAAATCTATATCAAGACGCAGGACTTAGACGCGAAAGGGATGGAAACGAGCGAAGACTTACGCACATTGGTGCATCATTATAACTTACGCAGAGGTGCAGAAGGCAGAGCGATTAGCCCTGATCATCGCAAAAAAGATTGGGTTACTCATGTTTGCTTTCAGCCACAGCCCCTGCCAAGGCTTGTGCAAAGTCACTTTCCCAAAAGCGATTTTGGGGGCAAAAACAGCTTTTGGAAAAGTGATTTTGCGACTTTCAGTCGTCCGATTAAACCTTACACCGGGGTGTGCGAAATGCGTTTTGAAGTGTCAAGATGCACAGATAATGGGCTTAGCGATGTCAACAAGTAACCACCGAAAAAGAAATTAATGCCACTTGTATATATATAAGCGGAGTGGATGCATCGCGATGAGTGAAGAGAAAAGGATAATAAAGCGCGCGAAATACTTTGAGTAATCACCTAAATTTAGTATTTTTGCATCGTGTTACGCATATAGCATACCTAAATCAAGGTATTGCCGACGGGTAAGAACATCGTCTTAGGCACAACAGACAAGCCACAACTTGGGCAACCAAGGAGCTTAACCACACGCGATGCACGCCGTTCTTGGGGAAGACAGGGCAAACTGCAAGCCGAAAACGATGAAAAGGGAACGCCGCGCAATGCCAAAAGCCACAAAACGAAACACAAGCGAACGGACCACTGGCGCAAAGGGGATTGCCCAGACACATAAAACAAACGCGATAGATAACAGGAAAATAATACAAACATAATAAAATAATTAAAATCAATCATTTATGTGGTTAATCAATTCTTCTATCGGTAGAAAGGTTGTCATGTCTGTTACCGGCGTGGCGCTCGTTCTGTTCCTGACATTCCACATGTCGATGAACATCGTTGCGCTTTTCTCGGATAAGGCATACAACATGATCTGCGAGTTTTTGGGTGCCAACTGGTATGCCGTTGTCGCCACAATGGGGCTTGGTGCCCTAACAGTGGTGCACATTGTGTACGCCTTCATCCTCACGGCACAAAACCGAAAGGCTCGCGGCAACGAGCGTTATGCCGTTACTTCGCGGCACGAGAAGGTGGAATGGGCATCGCAAAACATGCTTGTGCTGGGCATCATCATCGGCTTGGGCTTGCTTTTGCACCTGTACAACTTCTGGTACAACATGATGTTTGCCGAACTTATGGGGATGGAAATGCAGTTTCGTCCGGCCGACGGGTTCAATTACATCAAGGAAACATTCTCTAATAAGGTTTATGTTGCGCTTTACATCGTGTGGATTGGCGCCATCTGGTTCCACCTTTCGCACGGATTTTGGAGTGCCATGCAAAGCATTGGCGTTAATGGTAAGGTGTGGTTCAACCGTTGGAAAACCATCGGCTTGTGGTATACCACGCTTCTGATGTTGGGTTTCCTCATCGTTGTGCTGGCCTTCGCTTTTAAATTCGCGCCTAGCTTGGGCACGTGTTGCGCTTAAATCATAATACAATAAAAGACTAAGATTATGGCTATTAAAATAGATTCGAGAATACCCGAAGGACCCGTTGCCGAGAAATGGACCAACTATAAGGCCCATCAGCGACTGGTTAACCCCAAAAACAAGCTGAAACTCGACGTTATCGTGGTGGGAACGGGCCTTGCTGGCGCCAGTGCTGCCGCTTCGCTGGGCGAAATGGGCTTCAATGTGCTGAACTTTTGCATTCAAGACTCGCCACGCCGCGCACACTCCATCGCTGCACAGGGTGGTATCAACGCCGCAAAGAATTACCAAAACGACGGCGACTCCATTTACCGACTGTTCTACGACACGGTGAAAGGCGGCGATTATCGCGCTCGCGAAGCCAACGTTTACCGCTTGGCCGAGGTAAGTAACAACATTATCGACCAGTGTGTGGCGCAAGGTGTGCCCTTTGCACGCGAATATGGCGGCATGTTGGCCAACCGTTCGTTCGGCGGCGCACAGGTTAGTCGCACGTTCTACGCCAAAGGACAAACGGGACAGCAGCTCTTGCTGGGCGCTTACTCGGCATTGAGCTGCCAAGTGAAGGCCGGAAAGGTGAAGCTCTACACACGTTATGAGATGGAAGACGTGGTTATCGTCGACGAACGCGCACGCGGCATCATCGCCAAAAACCTCGTTACGGGCAAGCTAGAGCGTTTCTCGGCCAACGCAGTGGTTATCGCCACGGGCGGATATGGCAATGCTTACTTCCTTTCTACCAACGCTATGGGCTGCAATTGCACGGCTGCCATTCAGTGTTATCGCAAGGGAGCCTACTTTGCCAACCCTTCTTACGTGCAAATTCACCCCACATGCATTCCTGTTCACGGCGACAAGCAGTCGAAACTGACGCTGATGTCGGAGTCGTTGCGTAACGATGGCCGCATATGGGTACCTAAGAAGATTGAAGACGCTAAGGCTTTGCAGGCCGGAGAGAAGCGCGGGTCGGACATTCCTGAAGAAGATCGCGACTATTATCTGGAGCGTCGCTATCCCGCTTTCGGCAACTTGGTGCCTCGCGACGTGGCATCGCGCGCTGCAAAAGAGCGTTGCGACAAGGGATTTGGCGTGAACAACACAGGCCTTGCGGTGTTCCTCGACTTCTCTGAGAGCATCGAACGCCTCGGCATCGACGCCATTCAGCAGCGTTATGGCAACCTCTTCGACATGTATGAAGAGATTACTGACGTTAATCCAGGCGAACTTGCCAACGAGATTAACGGCGTGAAGTATTACAACCCGATGATGATTTACCCCGCCATTCACTATACGATGGGTGGCATCTGGGTGGATTACGAACTGATGACATCCATAAAAGGTCTCTTTGCCATCGGCGAATGCAACTTCTCGGACCACGGAGCGAACCGCTTAGGCGCATCGGCATTGATGCAAGGTCTGGCAGATGGCTACTTTGTTCTGCCTTACACCATCCAAAACTATTTGGCCGACCAAGCCATTTGGCCACGACTTTCCACCGAACTTCCCGAGTTTGAGGAGGCCGAAAAGGGCGTTCAAGCCGAGATAGACAGGCTCATGGGCATTCAAGGACAACGCTCGGTGGACTCTATCCACAAGGAATTGGGCCACATCATGTGGGAACATGTGGGCATGGGTCGCACGGCTGAGGGTCTTCGTGAGGGCATCAAGAAGATGAAAGAGCTGAGAAAAGAGTTCAACACCAACTTGTTTATCCCTGGTTCGAAAGAGGGTTTGAACGTGGAATTGGATAAAGCCATCCACCTACGCGACTTTATCATCATGGGCGAACTCGAGGCTTACGACGCTCTTTCGCGCAATGAGAGCTGCGGCGGACACTTCCGAGAGGAGTATCAAACGGAAGAAGGCGAGGCCAAACGCGACGATGAAAACTTCTTCTACGTGGGTTGCTGGAAGTATCAAGGCAACGACACCACCGAACCAGAACTCATCAAGGAGCCTCTGGAGTATGAAGCGATAAAAGTTCAGACACGTAACTATAAGCAGTAAGGGATAGAGTTGATGCGTTAACGCGGCAACAAAGTTGGCAAGAATAAAAAAGAACTTGCCTATAAGTTGCTCGTCAACACGTTAATGAGTTAACCTAGCCTCCTCAAAAACTAAATTAGCAATGGACAAAAATATAAGTTTCACACTTAAAGTGTGGCGTCAGAATGGTCCCAAGGCCAAAGGACATTTTGATACGTTCGAAATGAAAGATATACCCGGCGACACTTCGTTCCTAGAGATGCTCGACATCCTGAACGAACAGCTCATCGAAGACCGTAAAGAGCCTTTCGTGTTCGACCACGACTGCCGCGAAGGCATCTGCGGAATGTGTTCGCTCTATATCAATGGCCACCCACACGGCCCTGCAACGGGCGCAACGACCTGCCAACTCTACATGCGCCGCTTCAACGACGGCGATGTTATCACCGTTGAGCCGTGGCGTTCGGCTGCGTTCCCCGTGATTAAAGACTGCATGGTGGACCGCGGAGCCTTCGATAAGATTATACAAGCCGGCGGTTACACCACTGTTCGCACAGGACAACCGCAAGATGCCAACGCCATTCTCATTCCCAAAGAGGATGCCGATGAAGCAATGGACTGCGCAACGTGCATCGGTTGCGGTGCGTGTGTGGCTGCTTGCAAGAATGGTTCGGCCATGCTCTTCGTTAGTTCGAAGGTTAGTCAGCTGGCATTGCTGCCCCAAGGCAAGCCCGAAGCAGCAAAACGTGCCAAGGCTATGGTAATGACGATGGAAGAGTTAGGCTTCGGAAACTGCACCAACACCCGTGCTTGCGAGGCCGAATGCCCCAAAAACGAGTCTATCGCCAACATCGCACGCCTCAACCGCGAGTTTATTTCGGCTAAGTTGGCCGACTAAACAGGGGGATAACCAAACCTGTGCAACGAACATCTACACTTGCCTAAGTGCAGGTGCAGATGTTTCGCTTGTGCGTAATCATGTGAGAACGTTCTATGGTAAGGCCATAGAACGTTCTCGCGTTTTGTGCTATTAGTTGGTTGATGAGATACAAAGCCATCAAAATTATTAATCAGCTATAGCTTATTATTTCCAAGCAATACTTATTAGTAACATCATTTTCCACTGCTGCACCCCATCTAATTTGCTCAATGCTAGAAAGGCTATCTATTCTATTGTATAGCTCGTCAATAACTTTCAAGATGGCTTCATCATTGATAATAAAGTTAATGATGATTTTGCTTTCCCATTTTTTTGAGTCGGCATCAATCTTCTTAATTATTTCTGCCAAGCTATTTCCATTTATTGTAGAAAGGTATATCTTACTAGCCAAAGGCAGGTCAATAAAGTCTGCTTTTACTAATGACATTAGTACTTGTATGTTCCTTCTGTAGCCAGCACTACAATGCATCTGTTCAACCTTGTCTTTCAAACAGGTTTTTTCATAGTCACTTATAGTGCTGCTACTTAAATCTAACTCTATACCTTTTTTGTTAAACGTCTCAGATTCGAGAATACTTATTATATCAAATTTATTCATAGGCGATAAAGATGTTTAAAGGGTTCTATATTAATTGTAAGCTCTCTTTGCGTCTTATGTTTAACGCGGTGATTATTATTTCTTCTTTCTTAAATTATATTTTGCGTCCATCAGGCATAGTGTTGATTTAGAGCGAATAAATTCTAACTCATTCTTTAGTGTAGGAATCATTTCCAGCATTTCAACAATATGCTTATCGCTCTTCATCACCTCACTTGCAATGGTTGAAAAGTTGTCTCTAACAATGGATAAATTGTTTTCTTTGGCAACCTCGCGTATTATTTCTGTCAGTCTTACCATAGCAGGTAGATTCGATATGTTTTCTGAAAGCAGATTACATATCAGCGGTGTATGGTCGATATGGATTTTGCATAACTGGCTTATTTCCATAAAACGAGCAGGCGCAGTAGCTTCTTCTGTTTGAGTTAGCATTCTCGCGGTTGTTCCATCCAGTAGCGTAACAGTTACTTCCTTTGTTGTAGGATTGATGATAATTGTATCATACTCGCTCAGCTCAGCTAAAATAAAGCTACCTTTATCGGTCATCACCTGTGTTTCTGCAATGCAATCATCTATCCACCTATTAAACCATTTGTAATCGTCCTTACGCTCAAAGTGTTTTGCTATAGCTTTACTGCTTAATCTAAATAAGCGGTTGATGATGCTTATAGGGAAAAACACATCCTTACCTTCACTCATACGGTTTTGAGTAATAAGTCTGAAACGGAAATTATTCTCGATCGTTTGGTAATCATAAGTGTTTATTACACCACTAATTCCTAACAGGCTAATATCAGTCGTTTCTTCTTCTGGTTCCTCCTCATCGGTTGAGTCGCCGTTAATAAACTCTTCATTGATGAATTGTCCATACTTACGCAAGGCACTAAGCGCATCTCTTAAAGAAGAAGTTGGCATCAACTGAGAATCGTTGTTGCGAATTAGATATATCAATTTTTCGTCTAATAATGTCAAGAGTTTAACTACCTCTTCCTCTTTTTGGGCTTTTAGGAATGTGGGTATTAAGCTAAATAGGCCGCCTTGAAGCGTTTGTGATTTAGCAGGAATAGCCTGAGACAGCGTGCGATTCAATCTTTTTAGTCGAGAGATGTAGCTTTGAGCACTTGCTTTTCCTTTCTCGTCAGTTGTCGTTAGCCAATGTAGGAACTCTTCTTCTACAAACAATCGTTTATAGGCCTTTGCTTCTTGCGTATCCGATATGTCGTTTTTCTTGCCGCTGAATTTAGATAAAACCCACTCTTCTATAAAGCGGCGGTAGTTTCTGAAGGCACTTCTCCAGTCGCTTACTGATTTAGAAAAGCTAGGTTCTTCTTGCTTAGCCCATTCAAACCATTCGTTAACGACATCAAGATATTTATCAAACAAAGAAGATACACCCTTAATATCGCCTGCCTCAATTTTTTTAGGTAGCAAATAAAAGAAATCTTCTTCTGATGTGAAAAACACTCTATCTGCTGATTTTACATAGCTAATATAGGCATCTGCTCCACTCTCGGTTCTCCGATTATTAGTAACCATCCACTCCTTATACATTTCTGCCATATAAGGGATCTTAATGCCTAAAGCATCTCTTACGAGTTCTCTTTGAAGTTCTGCATCTGCTGCGCAGAGGTAATCTACATATCCTTCCATGATATATTTGTTTAGTGTTAATCTTTTGCAAAAGTAGAAATTAAATTCCAATAAGCCAAAGATAAGTTTTTGATAATTAATCAGACTGGTCAGGATTGGTCGGACAATATCAAACAGGTTAGACAATATCAGACTGGCCGGAACTATCGGACTGGTCGGAATTGTCGGACAATGTCTGAACTGTCGGACTGGTCGGACAACATCAGACTAGTCAGACAATATCAGACTGGTCGGACAATGTCGGACTAGCCAGAACTGTCGGATTGTTCAGGCAATACCTGGCTGGTCAAAGCAGTGGGGCAAGGCCTTTTGCATGCAGCCCTTTCAATAAAATCAAGCAGCCAATCACACACCTTTCCCCCCATTTCTTCGTTCCAACCTCGCCTTTGTCATCTGTTCCCTCACTCCGCCATTCTCCAAGAACATCTTCTGTTGTGCCACAATTAAGTGGCGCAGCATATAAGTGGTCTGATGAATAAGCGTTATGCAGAGATTTGCCAGCTCCTCGTCGGTAAGTTTCGGCAAAAGCCGCATATATTCGTTTCCTATGCGGTCACCACAAGCATAACGCCGCATCCGTTCATACCGCGGATGTGCACTATCCCATTGTTCTTTGCCCCTCACACGCAGGTAATCCTCATAATCAATGAGCAACTCTTCCAAGCTAGCCTTTGCCACATTAGTAAGTTTTATTTCAGTTTCGGCAGAAGTAGTGGCAGCCTCGCTGCCTTCGGCGATGTTTTGCTTGCCCGATCGCGCCGCTTGAACCATCTGATCGGTTGTGCGGTCGCGGCCATTGAGAAAATGCGACACAAAGTAGTAAGTGGCATCATAGATGATTGTTGCCACTTTATAGGCGCGAAGCTTGCGATAGCCTCCCTTTTGTTGGAGAAACGGTTCAAACATGGCACAAAAATGTGGGAAAGGGCAGCGGGATGCTGTGTCAAAACGCACTACACATAAGCACGCTAGCACAACACACGCCTCCCAGCTACATTAAACCCCAACCAAATGCCTACTTCACGATGAACTTAACCAGCAATCCGCGATGGTCTGTTGGCCATGTTCCGCCCTTAGGAAGCAGTATGGGGTCGTCCCATTTGTCTTGAGTGGGCTGCGAACGACATACACAAACGTTTGGTCCGAACACCTGCGCACGGTCCACTTGCATACCCTTGCCCTTAAAATAAATCATGTCTATGCGTTCGCGTTCGTCTGCCTTGGGTGCCCATGTAAGCTTAGACATGTCGGCCGCGATGTTAAAGCAAGGATAAGTGAAGCCCGGATGCGTAACGGGATTGGGGTAAAGTTCGCGATAGCTGTCCTTAAATCCTGCCCGTTGCAGCATGGAAGACACCGTCCAGGGTATGGCCATGCCGTTATGGTCGTAGAGATTGGCCGTGGCATGTATCCAGTCGAGGTGCGAAGGCTCGTTGAAGTCGCCCCCGAACACCACGCAACGCCCAGCGGCAATGTCGTGACGGGCCTCGTTGATGAATACCTGCGCCGCATTGTCGCGCCAAGAAAGGTCGTTAAGGCGCAACACCTCGTCTATCGTTTCGGGTTTCTTAGTTTCCTTGAATGTGTTGCCGTCATAGCCCCGAACGTTGTAATAGGCGCAGTCCAGATAGTCGAGATGCCCCGTATACACGGCCACTTCCACCCCTTGAACCCTTGCCAGCAACTTGTATATGCTGCCGTGGTCGCGGTTTTCGGGGAAAATGGGTGTCCAATCTAGAATGGGATGTTTGCTCAGCAAACCCGAATCTTTGCTGCGAAACGAATAATACGTAAGACCTTTCTCTTTCAATGCCTTACAAAGGCGGTGGGTAAAGTCCACATCATTGTAGTTGCGCACCTCACTAAGCGTAACGAAGTCGGGCTGAAGGTTCACCAATTCTTCGACGATGGCTTCGAAACCACCGGGAATAAGCGTACCCTCTTGCCAGATGTTCCACTGCAAAACGGTGAACTGAACAGGCCGCCTTGCCGCTGCTTGCGATGTTTTTTGCGCTGTGGCCGTGAAAGTTAAGGCGGCCAACAACAGGGATAAAAATAGTTTTTTCATTGCATTATGTTATTTTTTTTGTTGAGTTGTTGAGCTTTAAAGCTGTGGAATTAGATTGTGGGGTTGACTTTGGGTTAGTTAGATTAATATGTGGAGTGGTTGCGAGAATTTGAGTATGCTCTAAGGACAAGTTGCGAATTGCCCGGCAAAGGTTGCGAGCACATAAACCCCAAAAGTCGCGGGGCGAAAACCTGATGCCACTAAATCACCACGGCCGTTCCACTAACGGCCACCATGAGCATGGAGCCGCTTTGGCCGATGGTTTCGTAGTCTATGTCCACCCCAACGATGGCGTTTGCGCCCAAGGCAGCTGCCCTTTGCTCCATTTCTGCCAGCGAAGTGTCTTTGGCCTCGCGCAACACTTTTTCATACGAACCACTTCTCCCGCCGATGATGTCACGAATTCCGGCCAAGAAATCCTTTAAAAAGTTTGCGCCGATGATTGTTTCGCCTGTCACTACGCCCTTATACGCTTGTATGGGGCGGCCTTCGATGGTTGGCGTTGTGCTAATTAACATTTTTCGTTTATTTATTAAGATGTATTTTCGTGCTGTTTACGATTGTTTTTTCTTGGTTATGCGGCCACGCGCGGCCTGCTTTTGCCTCTGGGCGTGGTTTTGCGCATGACCCATGTTCTTGTTGTCGGTCACAAAGTTACGCTTTTTTTTTGATTTAATGCATCAGAACATTGAAAAGGTAACAGGCGAGGCCGCCCATGCGGCAGACATCCCCAACAACTTTGGGGGATGGGAAACGCCTTGGCTTCACGGCTTTTGCTGGAAAAGCATGTGCGAATACCATCTCGTTGGCCAGCCAGCTTGCTCATTCTTACCCGCATCATGCCGCTAATGCTGGTACCACAATACGCAGGTAGCGATGCCATCATCAGGATTTCACGGCCCCGAGCCACCTAAGTAGCACCTGCACGCCTCCAATTCTCGTTTTCATCCACCACCGATTAAGCCTTGAAAACGCCCCTTAATGCCATTTTGTCACCCCTTAATGTCATATTGACATATATTTTTCGTTGGTACAAAACTTGTTTATAAGTAAGTGTAAGCCAAGGCAAAAGCCGAGGCGAGCAAAAGAACAATATAGTAAACAACAAAATAAAGATAGGAGATATGATTATGTTACCAGTAATGAGAAGGAATTCGTGGTTGCCCGAAGTGTTCGACGACTTTATAAACAGCAACCTTATGCCACGCGCCAACGCCACGGCACCTGCCATCAACGTATTGGAAAACGACAAACAATATACTGTTGAGCTGGCTGCACCTGGTTTGAAGAAAGAAGACTTCAGCGTGAACGTTAACGAAGACGGAAACTTGTCGATTAAGTTGGAACAGAAAAACGAGTCGACTGAAAAGAACGAGAAGACACATTATCTGCGTCGCGAGTTCAGTTACTCGAAGTATGAGCAGACTTTGGTTTTACCAGAAGACGTTAACCGCGAGGCCATCGCTGCACGTGTTAAGGATGGTGTGCTGACGGTTGACTTGCCCAAGGTGCAAAAAGAAGAACAAAAGCTGTTCCGACCCATCCAGATTGACTAACTGTGTGGCCAAAAACGCAAACGCTTTCGCTAAGCCAAATGAGCAATGCCAAGCTTGCTTGAGCATGGTCATGGCGAGAATTGAAAATCGCCGGCACGGAGCTTTTGCGAAGTGGAAAGGCAAAACGCACTTTTCGAGGAACGAGAAAAGAACGCTTTGGCTGACAGAATGGTTCACGAGCAAACATTTATGGGCCTTTTCTCAACTGAAGCGTTCTCTTGCCCACTCGTTTAAACGCTAACTTGTGTGCTTGAGAAAGATGCTTGCCCGTACAAATGGCAGTTGCGTGGCTACGGGATGCAGAAGAATTGGGCTGAATGCCTTGACCACATGCGCCCGAGGGAACGAACACCGCTCTCTCTACAACCAGCAAACTGGCCAACTCACCATACAACATTTGTAATGTTTAGTTTGATTGATATTTAGTTTTTATTTGGTAGAATTAGTTTTCCAGAGTCCGGCGGCAGCGATGTCGTCGGATTTTTTGTTTCTAGCGTTTTCCTTATCCACTTCGTTGATACGTTAATTTCGTTCGTCTTCTTTTACAAAACAAAGATTTTCCACGCGCAATTCTAGCAACACTTTAAGCGTTAAAACCAGCAAAAACACCTACACTTACGTGTTTTTCAATTGTCCATATGGTAGAAGCACAAGCATAAATGGTGCTTTTTGCATCGTTTAGCTTCGCTAGATTGTTTCCGTTGCACGTTTTTGGGCCTGTGTTTTTGCCAATTTTCCCACCTATTTCATGGCATCTGGAGATCCTTTTCCCATCTTTAACCACGCCTTTTTCGTTCATCATCCTGCTTTTTGATGCATCTAGCTGTGCTTTTTGTATGAAAAAGCCATGCAAAGTGCCGCACTTAGCCTTGCTTTTTCATGCAAAAAGCAGAGTTAAATGCGGCACTTTGCACATGTTTTGCCAAAAACACGGGCTAAAAGCGGCAAAAATGGTGTGCTAGAAGCCGCCCTCACCACTTACGTCCGTGCAAAAAAGCCATACAAGAATGGATTATTTTTGGGCAAGGACAAATTATTGCGCGCGAGGGCAGCCATAATGTTAAAATTTATTCTTAAGATTTTACTCCTTGGGGCGCATATTGTTGCGTGGAAACGCCTTTTTATTGTCAAATAAAAGTGTTTTTAAGGAAAACGCATAAGAAGAATGCACACGCACGTAACTGGCGTTAACACATCCTCACACGGGGGAAAGGAGAACGCGGAGGACTCAACGCCGTTGCATAAACAATGGTAAACGCTATGCTTTTAGGCAACGGGGCTTGTAGAACACAGCAGTCCCTTAACCCAGAAGTAGGTTTTAAGGCAAGGCACTCCGCATTATCGTTGTGCAGCACGCTATTCCCACTCTCGCCGAAACATAGCCTCCGCGCCCTCCTCCCCCTCCCCCACGTGAGGATTTTTATTGCTTATGGTGTACCCATAACTATCCAAATCCAATTCTTTTTGAAGAAAAAAGATGCCCCTTACAGCATCTCTTCGCCCTTCCACAAGGCGTTATGCGCCAAACGGCAAAGCGTTTTTCGCCCATCACCGCCCAAAAGAGCGGACGAGGCTTGCGCCATCCCCATAGGTTACGAAACAGAAATTGAGATTTGTTGGCATAACAAAGCGAAAGAAGATAAGAATTTCACGTTTAGAAAAAAATGCTAACTAAAATTTGGAGCTTTCAGATAAATTATGTATTTTTGTGATTAGAATTAAAAAC
>CAJPTO010000051.1 GCA_905373605.1 uncultured Prevotella sp. | reverse complement strand
GTATTTTTCAAACAATTTCCTAATGAAGCAAAAAGAGTTTGGCTTGGTCTCATTATGTATTCTAATTTCAAAAAAGCAAATCCTAATTTCTATGGAAATCAAGATGAAAAAAGTTTAAAAAAGGAAAATGATTTTGTTCAGGAAATTGCATCTAACAAAAACTTAAAATTAGACCTTGCAGAAATAAGTTTAGAAAAATCAGAAGGTTATTTATTGGCAAGAGCTTTTGTAATTACGCCATATGACACAGCAGATAAAGATTTTACATATTTCATAAACCACATATTACCGATAGTTATTGGCGACTTAACTAAAGAAGAAGATTTTTCATATAACAGAGGAAGAGAATCTCGACAATTTCATCACGAATCAATTTCAGATATTGAACAATATCTTGCCAATTTATTTTTGGGCGCAAATTTTGATTTTTCAAAATCTGTTTTAACTACATTGGTCAATTCGCTGTCAAAAAATACGCAAAGACAAAGATTTGGAAGAGACGATTTGTTCCAATTTGTGAATACTACTTTGGATTATTTTGTATTGAAATTATATGACAATGGAAATTCAAAAATTGACCAAACAAAATACTCACAGCAACAGACCAACTTTTGGAATCTATGGGAAGTTCTGTTTGATTTAATCCCAAGTGATGGAACACACCCGCTAATTCAAAAACTTTTGTTGGACATTAGATATTTGTTATGGGATTATCAAGATAATCCGAATGAAAGTGATTGGAACGTTTTAAATGGGAAAAAAGAGTTTTATAAAAAAGTGTTTCTTGAAAAAGGGAAAAACAATGCTTCATCAGTAATAAACGTGTTTTCTACAATTGGAGGAAAAGAATTTTTGCCCGAAGGAATAAGTTGGCTGTCAGGCCTTTTCAAATCAAATAACATCGCCTCTTTGTCATTGACATCTGTGTCATCGGAGAGAATGATAAAGCGACTTTTCTATAATCATATTTCAAAAATCAAAAACGACAAAACTCTAATAGATGACTATGTTTGGATTTTAAACCGGATGGTTGATTTGGGTTCGTCAGAAGCATATTTATTTAGAGAAAATGTAATTACGTATAAAAGCATTAAGTAAACTGCGAGTAGAAGGAACACTCTACTCGTTCTTTGGAAACGCTGAACTTGAGCGTATTACGGAATTAGAGAAAGAAGGTAGGACAACAACGCCCCTCAAAGAGAAGGAGAAGAACGAAATCCGTAGGAAGGTGATTCTCTTATAGGATACCATCAAGGGAAAAGACAAAACAATCTCAGAACAACAACGAGAAATCAAGGTCTATGAAGAGGAGCTAAGTTTTATCCAGAGATTCTTTAATAGCTTCTACCTCTTTTGTGCAATATTTGTTTGATGCTCCGCAAGATGGCTTCTATGATGGCACCGTAGTAAAGAGGCACCAAAAGCAGGTGGCGATACGAGTACGGCAACAGCTCATTCATCGTAACCGCTCACAACGACTATAATCGCTTTTTTCTTTCACTGACAAGAAGAAAAACATGAAAAAACGCTCACTTTTCCTCGAAAAGGGTTATCTTTGTAAGTGAAATAGTGAGCGTTCTTTGGCTATTCAAAATATTGTGTATCAGTGCACTTCGCTCATTTCTAAATCATTACCTATACGACCTGTGTTTTATCGCAGAGCCTTGTAATTTAAGCATTTAGACCGAAATCATATTTTTAAGCCGGACACCTGTATAGCAAGTGGTATACGATGATGAAGAACGAGACTTGAGGCAGAAGCATGCGCTTCTTACGCGAGTTTCCGCACGACTTGTAACGATGAAAGGCTGACAATAGCAGCATAACAGCATTGAACGACTATGTCCTACCGATACTTTTTCGGGTTAAGAATCAATTAAAACGATAAGTAACTGCTGCATCTTATCACGAACTGGCATAAGAAACGGTAGTAAGGGGATGCAGTACGGAGTGAAAGCAAGGAGTGGTAGTACAGAGTAAAAGAAAGGAATAGAAACAAGGAGTAAAGAAAGGAGTGGTAGTAAGGTGTGGGAACAAGGAGTGACAGTAAGGAGTGGTAGCAAGGGGGTTGAAGTAAGGAGTGGTAGTGGCGCATGCCAAAGCCATGCGCCATCCTACAACTCAATACCAACTATTCATAGATTTAAGGTTCAAACAGTTATTACATATCAGAAGTGGGCAAAGCCCGTGTAGTCGTCGCCCTCGAAATCAGCGTCCATGTCCTCATCAAAGAAGTCAGAGCCTTTGCTTTCTATCTCTTTTCCTGGGTCAAAAGGACCTCCCACACCCGGACTAGCACCAATCATAAGCTGTTCGGTGTCTATGGCCGTTGTATTGACCACTGGTTTATTGTATGCTCTCTTTTTCATTGTATCATGTTTTATTTAACAATAACCTTTTTCCCCTGATGAATATAGATGCCCTTCTGTGGGTTGTTCACGCGTTGTCCATTTAGGTTATAGAACACATCGTCGCCACTTTCTGCATCAGGAGTAACGTTGTCGATGTCGGTAGTGGTTTCATCGTCATCAAATACAATCTCCAACTTGGCGCCAGCCACAGAGGAGTTCAGCTGCAAGTAAGCCCGATGTACAGGGAAGTTGTTAACGGGCTTGTTAACAAGCCTGAACGTTCCCTCTTGCATAACGTAACGAACAAACTTGTGACCAGGCATGAGCGTAGTATTATTCCCTATCACCCCCCTCATCACATTGTCCGTTATGTTGTAATTAACATTGTCTTTCTCGCCGATGGTGTAATAGAAATTATTGTCGGTGGCCTCTACTTTGTCGATAATCTTGAGCAACACACCGGTACCAGCAGGCACGTATGCATACGAATCACTAACGCCACCGTGCTGGTCAATGCTCGTCATGCGTATACGTCGGGTTGCATTTCCATAGTCGGGTTTCTTCGACTCCACTTTCTTTCCGCCAACAAACGCAGCCACACGTGCGCCATTGTTCAGTGCGCAGTCGGAGAAGTCAACGTCAAACTCGCGTGCGAAAGTGGCATACTTGTGTTTTATCTTATAGTCTGTGATGCGATAATCAATTTGCGAAGTAAAGTTGAACTGGCTTGGGTCCATTTTGTGAGTCAATGGGTTGTAGATGGTTTTGGTCCACTTCTCCTTATACTCATCGTATGCCGACTTCTTGACATATATCTTGGCATCTGGAGAAAACTCGTTGTAGTTGTTTCCCGTTTCGTCCAGTTCGAAGCGTGTGGTGCTGAGCATCCCTTTCGAAGGCTGTCCCTCGATGAAGAACACTTTTTTCAATTTGTTGCTCTTGGCCACAAACGCCTTTGCTCCAACATACTTCACGTTTGGCGTAACCACCACTTCTTCAATGTCGGCGGGGGCATTCTCGAAAGCGTAGTCGCCGATTAGGTTCACCGCATAAGGTTTGCTGTTGTGTGTAATGTTCTTGGGAATGACAAGCGTGTACACCTTTTGTGTAGTGGCAAGCAGGCTTACCGCATTGTCAGATACAGCGATATACTCTTCCCAGCCCTCCTTAAACGATGGGCTTATTGAGGCGAACTGCTGGTAGAAGCTGTTGGTTTGGTATTGGTGAAGCATGTTTTCACGCACGTTGATGTGTATCTTCCCAAAAGCCTTGGGTGCAGCTTTATCGGCATCAAACGACTCCTCGTTCTGCTGCTGGTTGATATGGCCTGCTTCAATCAGGTTATCACAAAGGAAGGTGATGGTGTTCAGGTTGGTGCAAAGCCCGAAAGCCCGCTTGCCGATAGACGCCACCTTATTGGGTATGGTTACGTTCTTAAGGCTTTTGCAGTCGTAGAACGCATAATCGCCGATGGCCGTTATCGACGGCGGCAGCAGCGTGAAGTGGTCGTTGGCCTTGCCAGTGGGGAAGATCACGAGCGTTTCCTTGTTCTTGGTGAGCAAGTAGCCGTCAATGCTCGAATACACGGTATTGTCCCTATCTACATTTATCTCAACAAGATTGGTGCAATACTTAAAGGCCTCGGGACTGATCTTCGTTGTAGCCTTCGTGACATGAATGTTGGTGAGTGCTTGACATTTCAAGAAGGCCTCCCTTTCAATGTTCTTCACCTTTGAAGGGATGTTGATGCTGGTTATGCCGCATTCTGAGAACGCACCTTCACCGATTTTCTCTATTACAGCATCGGGATGGAACGTAACCGTCTTCATCTTGGCGCACCCGATGAATGCGTTGCTCTCGATAACATTCACCGACTTGGGGATGTTAAACGCCTGCAGTTCGCTGAGACCAGCAAACACATTCTTTTCAATCTTCGTCAAGGCACAATCGCCCAAGAAGTTGAATGCCTTAAGATTGGCGTTGGTGGCAAAGGCCTTTACCTTTATGTCGTGGAGCTTCGAACCCGCGGGAATGTTTATCGTTTCCAGGTCCGTGCACATGTGGAAAATTTCTCCCAATGAAAGTAAAGACTTGGGCAGCGTCACTTCTTTGAGTTTACGACAATCCCTGAAGGCATAATACTCAATCGACTCCACTTTCGAGTTAGGGTCGAAAGTCAACGTTTTCAGGTTGGGGAGGTCGCGGAACGCCTCAGCCTTGATGGCCTTCACGTTGGCCGGTATGTACATCGAGGTGATGTTCTTGGAACCTTGGAAGGCATGTACGCTTATCGTTTCCACTGTACCAGGAATGGTATACGTATAATTCGGTTTACTGGCCGGATAGAAATAGAGAATTTTCTTGCCCTTAGAGAACAGTACCCCATTGTCAGCTTCATAGTAATCGTTGCCAGCTTCCACCACATAATTCATCAATTTGGGGCAAGACTCGAAGCATCCCTCAGCCATTCCTTCCTTCGTGGCCTCATCATAAGGTTTCATCTTCTTCGGAATGGTGATGGTGGTGAGCAGTGTTGCGTTGTATATAGCCGACCTCAGCAGCGTTTTCACGTTGTTTAGCTTTATCTGCTCCAGCTTAGAGGTGGCAGAGATGGCGTAGTTCACGATGCCCGTGATGGTTGTGGGCACGGTATATACCTTGTCGGGCTTGGCCCTTGGGTACAACACAAGGTCGTTGTCCCTGAACAGCACCCCATCAATCGACTTGAAATGTGCGTTTCCCACGGGAATTTCGACCGCGGCGAGTTTAGCCGAGGGTGCAATGGTGGGGTATCCGTCCCATATTTTTTTCAAGCCCACGGGAAGTTTCAGTTTCGTGAGGTTGGTAACGCTTTGGAAAGCCGACAACACGATGTTCTCGACATGCGAGTCTACCGTATAAACGCCAGAGGGCAAGCTGATTGACGACGGCACGGAGTAAAGCGTTTGCCGGCCCTTAGAGTAGAGTGTGCCACTCGCATCCACCTCAAAGTGCTTGTTCTGCGGGTGAACCGTATACACGGGCGCACTGTAAAGGCTGTTCCATGCGCTTTCCTTAATCTTCGCCAAGTTCTTGGGAATGTTCATCTTAGTGAGTGCAGAGCCCGAGAAAGCATATCCTCCGATATATTCCATCGTTTCAGGCAGCGCCACTTCCGTGATGCCCGGACAAGAGTAACCCGGTCTAAGTTCAGCCCCAACAACAGTAAGGAAGTAGCCATTGGAGTCTTTTATCTTTGCGGGCAGCACCAGTTTGTTGCCCGGTTTTGCGGGTTTGTCCCCATACTTTGTTCCAATGAAACAAAGTGTCAGTTTCGTTGCATCATCCACTTGGTAGTAGTAGCCGTCGAACTCAACAACTTGAGCCTTTGTGTATGAGAACCCCCTAATCGGCATTGCCGCAAGCAACAGCGTCAATAATAATAGTCTAAAAGTGTTCATGTTACTGTGAGTTATAAAAATTGTTTTAAATTACAAGGTTAGATGCCCAAACACTAAGGTTAGCCTTAGGCCCTGTTGCAAACTCCGTGTGTCACACGGCCGATGCATGAGGCCAGTTGCCGGCACAATGGTTAGTGCCGACGAGGGCGCACTGCCCTTTTCTAGTTGTATTCTCTGCGTCTTATCCTTTTGTTTCTCATGACAAATGTAAGTTTTAATACGTGCGTTGCTTCCGTAACTCCCAATAAAGCGGCTTTAGTCCCCTCTCCATTCTCTTTGGGATGCAGCCTTTGTGTGCATCCGTGTGCGTTGCGAAGTACTCACCCTCTCCTCATAGGCGCTTAATACGAACGTGCTTTTACATGTCTTGACCTTCACTAAGGCTTTAACCCCTTTGTCCGATCTTTTTGCAAAATTACGTATTTTTACAGAACCTGCCAACATTCTGAGGTTATTTTATGTTATTATACGTTTCAAAAGTGGAAGAAAGGCTGTAAACATTAACGCCAAGACTGCAAGGAACGTTTTTTTACCGTCTTAACCAGATGCTTTTTTTTGTGTTTTTCCCTCGGGTTTCTTGCAACGCACATGCTGCCACTTCCCCTTTAATAGGGGTTCATCACACTACAGATGCGCCATAATGCGAAGGGCAAATGCCACTTTCAAGACCATTCACTCGTAGAAAGAAAAAACAACTTTTCCACAAATAAAAAAGCAAAACAAGTGTAGATTAAAAAAAATGCTATAAATTTGCAACCATCTAACATGAAGTGGCGTGTAAAGCAGCCCCTTAAGACTACAACATTAGCACTAAACAAAACATAAACCTTTAAAGCGTGAAGAAAATGAGAAAAACGAACCTTGGGAGAATGCTGTTCTTGGCATTGCCCCTTGTGTGCTGTCCGTTTGCAGCACAAAGGGCTTTTGCCAATATAACAGCCGCCGTACAGTCCGAAACCTCCACAATCAAAGGAAAAGTGATTGACTCGCAGACGGGCGAACCGCTTACGGGTGCCTACATCTCGGTGAGCGGCACCAAGAAAGTGGCCGTTACAAACCTCGACGGCGAGTTTACCATCGATGCAAAACCCGGCGACATGCTCGTGGTAACATCGTTGGGCTATGAGAAAACGCAGGTGCGAGCCGCCAACAACATTACCATCAGCATGGCTTCCACGGCCACCATGCTCAACGAAACGGTGGTGGTGGGCTACAACACCCAAAAGCGAAACAGCCTAACTGGCTCTATGCAGAGCATCGGCAGCAAGGAATTGACCAACGTCACCACGGCAAACGTCACCAACATGCTTACTGGAAAAGTGCCAGGAATGAATGTTATGCCTGGTTCGGGCAAGCCTGGCTCCTTTGGTGCCATCATTGTGCGCGGCAAATCTACCATCAATGGCAGCACTGCCCCGCTATGGGTTATCGATGGTGTTATCGTTGGCAAAGACCCTGGCGACATCAACCCCAATGACATCGAAACACTTACCGTGCTCAAAGACGCTGCATCAACTGCCATTTATGGCTCGCAGGGAGCTAACGGCGTTATTGTTGTCACCACCAAAGGTGCGCAAGCCGGGAAAACAAGCATCAGCCTGTCGGCCAAAGCGGGAATTTCTACCCTAAACAACGGAAACGTGAAGATGATGGACGGGGCGGAACTCTACGACCTGTACAAATCGTTCACCAATCCCGAGAAAGTGAAGTTCCCACGTTGGAACGAGGAACTTCGCAACAGCAATTTCGATTGGTGGAAACTTGCCAAGCATACGGGTAACGTGCAAAACTACGACCTCACCATTAACAGTGGCGGCGAAAAGCTTAGTGCGGTGTTCACTGGCGGCGTGTATAAGGAGAACGGTGCTGTGCGCGGATACGACTACACGCGCTACAACACAATGGTGAAGCTCAACTTCAGACCCTATTCGTGGATTGCCATCCGCCCCGCTATCAACGGGAGCAAGGGTGCCATCGACGACAGGCAACGTTCCACCTCTGCCATGTACTCAATGTTGCCGTGGGACAGCCCCTATGATGCGAATGGGAAAATCGTTGGGAACAAGTCGCCCATGTGGGTTAACAGCAATTCCACCAACTATCTCTACGAATTGCAGTACAATTGGTCAAAATACGACTCCTACGCCTTTAACGGGAACTTCGACTTCGACCTCTATCTCACCGATTGGCTCACGTTCTCGTCGGTTAACAGCTACCGTTGGAACACACATCAAGACAAAAGCTACGAAGACCCACGTACTTCGGGTGCACAAGACAAAGGGCGCGTGAGCGAAAGCACCAGCACCAGCATACGCCGTTACACCAGCCAGCTGCTCAAAGCCACGCGCAACTTCGGCAAATACCACGGTTTCTTGATGCTGGGCTACGAATTTAACGATGGCGAATACCGCTTCCACAGCAGCAACGGCATGGGCTTGGTGCCGGGTTATGCCCAGCTTGACATCGCCGCAACGCCCGAAGCCGTAGGCGGAAACAAATACGAATGGGCGGTGCAATCGTTCTTCGCCAACCTCAACACCGACTACGCCGACAAATACCTCTTGCAATTGTCGCTCAGAACTGACGGTGCAAGCAATTTCGGTTCCGATGCCGCATACGGAACTTTCTTCTCCGTCAGCGGAGGATGGGTGGCTACAGCCGAAGAATGGTTTAAAGTTCCCTATGTCGATTACCTCAAAGTGCGAGCCTCTTATGGTTCGGTGGGCAGCCGTCCCAACACCCTTTACCCACAATATGGCCTTTACAGCCTGCGCGCCGCATACAATGAGGTGCCAGGAGCTGTCATCTCGCAATGGGCCAACAAGAAACTCACGTGGGAAAAGAGCTACACCGCGGGGTTAGGAATAGACCTTAACATGTTCCACCGCCTGCGAATGACCTTCGACTTCTATCGCAAACGCACTAGCAACCTGCTCTTCGCCGTCCCAGTTTCAGGCGTTATGGGCATCACTAGCATCTGGCAAAACATCGGCGAGCTAACCAATACGGGCTTCGAAACAACACTTTCGGCAGACATCATCAAGAACAAGGACCTCACTTGGACGGTAGATGCCAACCTTTCAACCAACTCGAACAAGATTAAAAAACTCTATGGTGGGAAAGACCAAATCATACAAGGCGACGGAATTGCCGGCTCCACCAGCACACTTTTGCGCCCCGGACTGAGTGCCGACACCTATTACCTGCGCGAATGGGCGGGAGTGGACCCCGAAACGGGCGCGCCACAATGGTTCACTACCGATGCAAACGGCAACCGCGTTGTGACAAAGAACTATGCCCAGGCCGACGAAGTGGCACTCGACAAGCGCGCCACACCCAAGGTCTTTGGAAGTTTCTCTACCACCATTGCCTACAAAGGCTTCGACCTTAACGCCGTGTTCGGCTATTCGCTTGGCGCATACATCTACAACTATTCGCGACAAGAGTACGACTCCGACGGTGCTTACACCGACAGGAACCAATATCGACTGCAAAAGGGATGGAGCAGATGGCAACACAAAGGCGACATAGCCACCCACCCCGCACCTGCATACAACAACAAATCCAACTCGAACAAAGCCTCTACTCGCTATCTGGAAAACGCCGATTTCCTGAAGCTTCGCTCGCTCACCTTGGGTTACAACTTCAACCTCAAGACGCAAATCGTGAAGGCTTTGCGAGTTTACATCAGCGGAGAGAACCTCTTCTGCATCACCGACTACTCGGGCGTTGACCCCGAATTGCCCGCTGCCGACGACGGACGCGATGCCTCGGGCGAACGCTCAACGGCACTTGCCATATCCACTGGTGCAGGTGTCTATCCTTCTGTACGCAAGTTTACGCTCGGAGTTAACGTAACATTCTAACATGATTTTGCCTTATGAAAAAGATATTTTTGCTGCTCTCGGCAGCTTTTGCCTTGGCTTCGTGCAGCGTTGAACGACGCCCATTATACATGATGGACGACGAAGCGGTGAACAACAACATTTCCGAAACATTCCCATCATTGCTTAACGGATGTTACGGATACCTCAAAACGTGGTCGGACCCCATGTACAGATGCGGCGAGTATGCCGGCGACAACATCATGATTCGCGGCACTTCAACAGATGCCTTCTACGAGTTCATTTCCTATTCGCGAACTCCCAACAACTATCGCCTGCAAAACTTCTGGGACTATAGCTATAAGGTCATCGCCCAAGCATCCAACATCATCAAGGCTGTACCCGAAGGACAAGATGCCACAACCGACACACAGCTGGGAGAATGCTATTACATGCGCGGCATGATTTACTTCTACCTGTGCCGCGCGTTCGGCAGGCCGTATGCCCAAAACCCAGAAAAAAACCTCGGAGTGCCCATCGTTAACGGTACACCCAACGACCCTGCAACGGCCATTCTGCCCAACAGGTCCACCGTGAAAGAAACTTACGCGCAGGCCATTGCCGACTTAGAAAAAGCTGCAACGCTGATGACGACGGAAATTCACGACGGACAACGCTGCAACTTCGCATCTAAAGAGGCTGCATGGGCCATGCTTAGCCGCATTTACCTATATATGAGCGGTACTTACGAAGCGCCCAACACCGAGTTCGCACAAAAAAGCGTGGATTATGCCACGATGGTCATTAACTCGAAAAAGTTTAAGTTGCTCAATCGCGAAAACTACGGGAAGAGCAATACCCTAAACCCCGAAGACAACCCCGAAAACATCTTCGTGGTAAAGCGTGTCGACTCGGAATTTCCTGAGTGGGACTACTATTACACCATCGGAGGTATGTATTCTAACATCGGCGGTATGGGATGGGGAGAAATGTATGCCTCGGCAAAGTATCTCGACTTGCTGAACGAAACGGGACAAAACGACTGGTTCAACAAGAAATACACCGACATTCGTGCACAATTCATCGAGCCGCAATACTTTAAAACCGACACGACAGACTATGTGCCAACGCTGCGATTCATCAAAAACGAATATGACAAAGCGGGTAAGCTGGTGGACTATAATTACGTGCAGCAACCTTACTACCGACTGAAAGACGGCAGCTTGGTGTGCGACACTGCTGGAACAGGACAGAAACTGCCACTGCCCCTCACACCCGTAGACACCACACAACGCCTTTACAACATCACCTATCACGGAGAAACCTATCGCGGTGTGCTAGACTATCAAATGTCAATCAACAGGGTTTACCCCATGTTCTACGTGGTGAAGTGCTCGCGACAGGGCGGAAAAGAAAACCAACTTTACTCGCCCATCATTTCCCGACTTGATGAAATGTACCTCAACCGCGCCGAAGCTAACGTCAAACTGGGTAAAATTGCCGATGCCTTGGCCGATGTGAACATCATCCGTGAGCGTTCCATCGAAAAAGGAGGCTATACCGCTGCACAATTTAATGCCACAACGGCAAAGACGCTGGTGGACAAGGAAAGGCAATTGGAGCTAGCTTTCCAAGCAGAACGCAGTTACGACGTGTTCCGCAATGGGGATGCGCTCACGCGCCACTATCCCGGGCCTCACCAATCCTTGGAAGACATTGCGCCAACAGACTATCGCGTGATTTACTTCATTCCCCAATCGGCCATAAATGCCTATAACGGCCTATTGGAACAAAACCCCAAGAGCAATTAAAGGAAGGGGTTAACTGCGGAGGGTGAGTATAGGGCTTTGGCCCTTCACCCTCCGCTTTTTCGTCATTTCGAATGGGTAGCGAAACGACATAGACCCATAATAGTAAGGAAGACAATAGCAAAAAGACAACGAAGAACGGCACAAAGGCAAGCGAGAAACCGCCAAGCTGACTATTTTGAGAACGCTCCTTAAATTTTAATTTCAATAGTTTAACCTGTTTAACCATGTTGAGGGATACTTAAAAACTGCTATATAACATCCGAAACAATCCACATCATACACCAATAATGTATAATTTTGCAATGGAATCATACTCTAATCGCACCTTTTAATACCAATATGGCAATGGAAAGAAAATTTACTCAAAGGCCAATACGCCATGAATACTGGCCAAATTTCAAGTTAAACATGGACACAATGGCACAAATAGCCGTGCTTGCCTTGAGCATGAGCCTAGCGGCTTGTGGCGGCAATGACGTTCCTGAAGACGTGAATCTGGATCCTGATAAAAAGAAAGAGGTGCCAGAGGTACAGAAAATGAAAGTTGACTTTCATGAAATCGATGCCCCAAAACAGCCCGCCGACTTCCGGAATGTGCATGTAGAAGAAAACATGTGGTACACATTCACGGTGACAGGAACTGGTAAAGCATCTGAATATGAGTACAGGTTCAACCAAAACGATGTGCTGCGGAGCCAAAATCACGATGAGTCGGGATTTAACTACCTGATACACCTGTTCACCGAAGCCGAATACATACAATACAAAAAAACAAAACTACCTAAGCTGTTCGATAATGCAAGAGTGAAACGAGGCGGATGCAACATTAAACCCGACACAAAGTACTTCCTGCAAATCAGGCCTACCGTTGCCGGTACGTTCAACTTGAAGTTCTCGTTTTCAAGAACAAAGGCTAACAGCAAGGAAACGGGCGTGATAAAAGTGCCTTTCACCTTTTATTCTACGAAATTAAACGCGTACTATAAAACATTTCACGATGTAAAGACTGACATTTACCACCGCGAATATTTCTTTGAAGTGGATTGTGGAAACAAAGTTTGCGACACACTTTTGAAGCCGGCCGAAGGAAAAACGATTACTTGGGAGGTGAATTACTTCGGGAAGCACTTCAGCGGCAATTACGAACACGGTAAAGCCATCAGGTTTTATGTGGACAAGCCTCAAAAGGGTTTCCATAATGTGGAGAATTATTACATAGACTCTGTGAAACTGCACATCATAGAACAAGGGAAAGCCTCAAAAGACATTGCGTTTGGCAAGAAGTATATGATAGAAGACATTGTATGGTAGGGTTGTGCACAACGCCTTGGCGACGTTAAGGGGCTAAAAAAGATGTGGAAAGTGGCGATTTGCTCGTGAAACTTGCCGCCCCACTCCATCCATCTCACATCCGCCACAGCAACCTCAACATCACTTCGCGGCCGCGAAGGGGCAGCATCGACTGGAATGTGTCCAACCCCAACTGGCTTGTCACCACATAACTGCGCGCATCGAGCAGGTTACTGGCCGCAAGCCCCAACTCCCATGCCTTGCTTATCCGCCACTGGGCGTCCATGTCGAAGAGGTTAATGCCCTTGAAGCGGCTCGGTTGCACCTCGTGGGTTTGGTTTTGCCACTTAAGCTTTAGCCCAATCTTCTTTGTTGGGAACACATGCAGTGACACTTCGCCCAACCACTGCGACAAAACAGCCGAACGCCGCAACTCGCTGTGTTCCCAATGCCACACGCCTGCGGCCGAAAACGTGAGCCGCAACCACCCCAATTGCTGATAAACGCCGCTCAACTGCGCATTGGCAATGTTAGAATGGTTGATGGCAAGCTGGCCCGACTGCGAAACAAGGTGACGCATAAGCCGATAACCCATCGCATATTTAAGCGAAAGGCCTATTGCCGTTATGCTCTTGTCGGCCGATGCATTGGCTGTAAAGGTGCTACTGCTGTTGCGTCCTGCAACAAGCCTCACGAAATTCAACGTGTCGGTGTATTCATAGCTGGTGTAAGCCTCGTGTTGCTCTCTCGAATAAGCTAGTGCAAGCGAAGAAAAGAGCATCGTGGCCAGGTTGCGATAGGCCAAACGTGCCGACACGCGTTGCCCCGTGTTCTTGTAAATGCTGTAAGTGGGCAGGTATCGCGCGCGATAACTGGTGGGCAGAGGATGAAATGCGTAGAAGTTGGCAAGCGAATTGTCGGTATAGAGCGAAGCCCCGAGCGACAGTTTCCAATTGTATGACAGCTCGCGGCGCACAAACAACGAGGGCGAAAAGGCGAAAAACGAGCGGCTTGCCGTGGTGTCTACAGAAGCTGAAAGGCCAATGCGCCACCATTCTAGGGGCAGTTCGGCGATTATTTTTGTTCTTGTGCCAAGGCTCATCGTGTAGTTTGGTGCAAGGCCCAGCAGCAGTTGCCGACTGCTAACGCGTTCCGAATGTTGGTATTGAGTGGCGTTATAGGCGGCCTTAGCCGTTATTTCAAGGTCGTTACCCCACAATGGCGTAACGGTAGACACCACGTTCTTGCTCACAAACGAGCGTATGGCGTAGGTCTCTTCCAGGTTATAAGGCGAGAGTGTGTCGGCCAAGGTGTGCAACATTTCGCTACGACGAAAGTAACGCACAAGCGACTTCGCCTGTACAATCTGCTTTCCAAATGCCAGCGACGACATAAAGAGGTTCTGAACATAGTCGGGAGTGTTGCGCACTTGCTCTCTAAGCCCCGTACTGCGCGTGTTCAGCATGGCGTATGCCGAATTTCGGGTGTGGTTGTAACGCAGTTCGTTAGACACATAGGCCGTGTTGCTGTTCAGTTCGTAGTTCACAATCGGCATCAGCGTAAGTGTGCGCAGGCGTTGGCTGTTCTCTTCGCTGTAATCCACGGCATGCAAACCGCCAAAGTGGTACTGCTGTGTTTGCGAAAACGCGGCATGGTCGGCATAAGCGGTGAGGTTAACGCGCAAAGTTGCATTTGCCGACAGGTTGGTAAGCCAGTTCAGTCCGCCCGAATAGGCCTTGTTGCGCAGGTACCTGTTTTGCGGGATACGCTCTGCAGGGCTGTTCACCGAGAGAAATTGCGGCGGTGTGGGTTCGTATGCGTCGAGATCGGAAATGGCGATGCGTTCTTGCGTGTCGCCAGATATGTCTGCACCCGTGTTGTTCATCTTTGCAGAGAGCATCATTTGGCTTCCTTGCATCAGCTGAGTGACGAAAAGTCGGTTGCTCCATACACTGGGCCAAAGACCTAATGCGCCCTCTATTTCACCGAAAGGACGCGCCTTATGGGTGGCATTCAGCTTAATGTTCAGAGCGGCATGGTCGGTAAACTGTCTGTTGTGCAGCACACGCACGGGCTGATGGTTCTCCATAACCTCTACTGTTGCCACTGCATCCACCGGCATGTTGCGTGTTGCTTGGGCATAACTGCCGCCTAGGAGGTCCTTACCTTCGATGTAAAACTTGTTAATGGCTTTTCCTTGATACGACACCGTGCCATTGTCGGCCACCTGAATGCCAGGCAACTTGCGCAAGATGTCTTCCAGATGTGTGTCGCCAGGTCTAACGAAAGCACCCACCTGATAAGCAAGCGTGTCGCCCTTGGCGCGTATTGGCGGCGTTTTAATGGTTATCTCGCGCAGCTGCACGCTTTTGGTGGCCAGCCAAATCACATTGGTAAGTGCTGCGTTGAAAGCGTTTGCGGGCTTGCGCTGCTTGGCATAACCCATCAAGGCAAACTCCAACGTGTCGGCAGGAAAGGCACTTACCTGCACCATCCCCTTGCCATTGGCCACGCCGTAAGCGCGCAGCTTGCCGCTTTCGGTGTAAACGCGGCAAGTGACGGCGGGCAAAGCCTTGCGCGAAGCTTCGTCTTTGGTTTCAAACTTAAGCACCAATGGCCCCGCGTTTTGTGCCGAAACGCCAACCGAAAGGCATGCCAAAAGCACAGCAAGAACCACGCGCGGCCATGCATCACTCCAACTCAATGGGGTTGTATGGCTTTGCATTTATGCGTGCTTTTGTTTCTTGGCTAATCTCTACGCCCTCCATGCTGTTGAGAGCAGCCGCTGGGTCGGCGCAATAATTCTTGTAAATCTGCCTCACTTTCTGGCGGTTGCTCTTCACTATGGCCTTGTTCGCCCAAAGATAGATGGGCGTGTACCCTGTGACCTTTTGCAAGCCGCTGATGGTGAAAAGAAAATGCTGTTGCGTGTCGGCCACTTGCAGCACCAATCCGGGCAGTCCGCCGAACTTATATGGGCCGTATGGCAGGTCCAGCGATGGTGCATACCAAGCCACATATTGCCGCCCGAAAAGTTGTGTGGCGGCTTTCTTGCAGGGCAATCTCGCCACAAGAAGTTTCCACTTCTACGATGTGCTTCC
>CAJPTO010000050.1 GCA_905373605.1 uncultured Prevotella sp. | reverse complement strand
GCCGTACACGTGTCTGCCTTATGCCGTACACGTGTACGGCATATGCCAGACACCCATGATATGAACCATATCACATAAGGAAGAAACAACACTCAAGTTGGCATTTGCGCTATCTGGCCGAGCGAATGGCGTGAAAAACAAGCGAGCCGCATCGCCACAGCTGCCCCAACATCGCACGACAAAGGCACCAACAGCCCAAAATCGTTTCGGCTTACCCACCCTTTTGCCTACGAAAAAAATCAAACCACGTCCCGAAAACCAAACAATTAAGCCCAAACATTTTCATAATCCATTTATTATCATTACCTTTGCACCGTTCAAACACGAATGTTGTCTATTATGGCTGGGGGCAACGGTTGGTTGGACACATGTATAATAGACAAGGTTTCTAGGTTCGTGGGTTGATGAATTCATGACATTTGGATAACATTCAGCAACGGTGAAGTCATCAACAGTCAAGGGTTTCTTTTCGTAAAGCTGCTTGCGCTGCACGTCTTGCCCCACAAAGGGCCAGCATTGCTTTCGCGCCGCACATTCAGGTGCTGCGCATGGAAAGCCACATCGCGCCTGCACTTTCCCGTTTTGCCATGCACGCCACCCACCCTGAAGCCGTTTTTAACAACAACAACAATTGAAGACATTTGAAGAATTGGGCGTGTGCGAGCCGATTTGCCGCGCCATCCAAGAGCTGGGTTTCGAACAACCCATGCCCGTACAAGAAGAAGTGATACCTTACCTCCTGGGAAATGGCAATGATGTTATTGCACTTGCGCAGACGGGTACGGGCAAAACGGCCGCCTATGGCATTCCCGTGCTGCAGAAAGTAAACCCCGAAGAGAAACATACACAAGCACTTATACTTAGTCCCACACGAGAGCTGTGCCTGCAAATCGCCGACGACCTTGCCGACTTTTCCAAGTATGTGCAGGGCCTTCACGTGGTGCCTGTCTACGGCGGTGCGTCTATCGAGATGCAAATCCGACAGCTGAAGAAGGGCGCACAGATTATCGTTGCCACGCCAGGAAGGCTCATCGACCTCATGAAACGCGGCGTGGCCCAACTTGATGACGTGAACAACGTGGTGCTCGACGAGGCCGACGAGATGCTCAACATGGGATTTACCGACAGCATCAACGCCATTTTCGAAGGTGTGCCGCAAGACAGAAACACACTGCTCTTCTCGGCTACCATGAGTAGGGAGATTGAAAAAATTGCCAAAAGCTACTTGCGCGACTACAAAGAGATTGTGGTGGGAAGCCGAAACGAGGGCGCAGAGAAGGTGAACCACATTTATTACATGGTGAATGCCAAAGACAAATACCTGGCACTGAAACGCTTGGTGGACTTTTATCCGCGCATCTTCGCCATCATTTTCTGCCGTACTAAACTCGAAACGCAAGAAATAGCCGACAAGCTGATACGCGATGGATATAACGCCGAGGCTCTGCATGGCGACCTGAGCCAGCAACAACGCGACCTTACCATGCAGAAATTCCGCAACCATAACGTGCAATTCCTCGTGGCAACAGACGTGGCCGCACGCGGTCTTGACGTTGACGACCTCACGCATGTCATCAACTATGGCCTGCCCGACGACATAGAGAGCTACACGCACCGCAGCGGAAGAACGGGACGCGCCGGGAAAAAAGGTACGTCTATCAGCATCATCCACACCCGCGAACGCTCCAAAGTGCGCGCCATCGAGAAGATTATACAAAAGGAATTTGTTGACGGCACGCTGCCCACTGCCAAGGAAATTTGCAGCAAACAGCTGTACAAGGCTATGGACACCATCTCGAAAGTGGATGTGAACGAGGAAGACATTGCGCCTTTCCTCGAAGAAATTAACCGCCACTTCGAGTATATCGACAAAGAAGACCTCATCAAGAAGATTGTCAGCATGACCTTCGGCCGCTTCTTAGACTATTATGCCAACGCGCCCGAAATAGAAAAGCCTTCCACCAAACGCAACGAACGCGAGGGTAAAAAGGCCGACCGTGCCGGTCGCGACGCACAACGCGGCAGCCGCGGCAAGCGAACCGAAGGCCGAACACGCGGTGCACGCAAGCCCGAAGCTGGCTATCGCCGCCTGTTTGTGAACCTTGGCAAAGACGACGGCTTCTATCCTGGCGAGGTGATGCAGTTTATCAACCGCAATGTGCAAGGTAGGGTGGCCGTGGGTCACATCGACTTGTTGGGCAAATTCTCGTATATCGAAGTGCCGGAGGGCGATGCTTCGCGCGTGATGCAAGGCCTTTCGGGCACCACTTACAAAGGGCGCGACGTGCGATGCAACGATGCCGACGAGGGCGGACATGGTCGTTCCTCGGCTTCGAAGGGTGGTCGCAGGGGCCAACGCTTTGCCGAAACAACACAAAACGACAACGGCAGGCGCGGACGTAAGGCGAAACGACAATTTGATGACAACGCCGAAACGGGCGACTGGCGGCAGTTCTTCCAGCAACCCGCACCAAAGCTTAAGGGTGTTGAACCCGATTTCTCGGAAGAGGGATGGGCACGCCGCCGCCCCAAAGCTTAAAACAAGGGGGCAAGGGGCAGGTTAGGCGGCTCCTAGATTTTCTAGGTGCCCTAGATTTCCTAGGATTCTAGATTTCCTAGGGCTTCTAGATTTCCTAGGCTTTCTAGATTTCCTAGGGCTTCTAGATTTCCTAGGGCTTCTAGATATTCTAGGGCTTCTAGATTTCCTAGGCTTTCTAGATTTCCTAGGGTTTCTAGATTCCCTAGGGTTTCTAGATTTCCTAGAAATCTTAGGTAGAAAACAAAAATAAAGCCCTGATTATTCGTCATTTCCTTTTTTATTACCTACCTTTGTGCCAATTTATTTTTAGATGTTTTAAAACAACAAGTTTTTAGATGAACGTAATAACGAAAACAATTTCATTGCCTGATGGCAGAACCATCAGCATTGAGACCGGGAAAGTGGCAAAACAAGCCGATGGTTCGGCTGTAGTTCGCATGGGAAACACCGTGCTTCTTGCTACTGTTTGTGCCGCAAAAGATGCAGTTCCCGGAACAGACTTCATGCCTTTGCAGGTGGATTATAAAGAACAGTATTCGGCCGCTGGGCGTTTTCCTGGCGGATTTACCAAACGCGAAGGCAAGCCCGGCGACAACGAGATTCTTACTTCGCGCCTTGTAGACCGAGTTTTGCGCCCCTTATTCCCCTCTAACTACCATGCAGAAGTTTATGTAAACGTAATGCTCTTGTCGGCAGACGGAGTTGACCAACCCGATGCACTCGCCGGACTGGCCGCTTCTTCGGCAATGGCATGTTCAGATATTCCTTTCGATTTCTATATCAGCGAGGTTCGCGTTGCCAGGGTTGACGGCGAATATGTGGTTAACCCCACGTTCGAACAAATGAAAGAGGCTGATATGGACATCATGGTGGGCGCAACCAAAGACAACATCATGATGGTGGAAGGCGAAATGGATGAAGTAACCGAACAAGACCTTATACAAGCGCTCAAGGTGGCGCACGAAGCCATCAAGCCCATGTGCCTGATGCAAGAAGAACTGGCCAAAGAGCTGGGCAAAGACGTTAAACGCGAATACGAACACGAGGTGAACGATGAGGACTTGCGCAAGCAAATGAACGACGAACTCTACCAACCCGTGTACGATGTCACCAAACAAGCACTTCCCAAGCAAGAACGCCACGATGCTTTCGACAAAATCGTTACCGACTTCTTGGAGAGATACGATGCCGAAAACACCGAAAAGCTTACCGCCGACGAGCTGGAAGAGAAGCACACGCTGGCTGCTCGCTACTATGATGACGTGCTTCGCGATGCCATGCGCCGCTGCATCCTCGATGAGGGCAAACGTCTTGACGGCCGTAAGACAGACGAAATTCGCCCCATATGGTGCGAGGTTAGCCCCCTGCCCATGCCTCATGGCAGTGCCATCTTCACGCGTGGCGAAACGCAAAGCCTGTCAACATGTACCTTGGGTACGAAGCTTGACGAGAAAATGGTAGACGATGTGCTGGACAAGAGCTACATGCGTTTCTTGCTTCACTACAATTTCCCACCCTTCTCTACAGGTGAAGCCAAGGCTCAACGTGGCGTTGGCCGCCGCGAAATCGGCCACGGACACTTGGCATGGCGCGGCCTGAAGGGTCAAATTCCCGAAGATTATCCCTACACCGTGCGCGTGGTAAGCCAGATTTTGGAGAGCAACGGCTCTTCGTCTATGGCCACAGTATGTGCAGGAACGCTGGCTTTGATGGATGCCGGTGTGCCTTTGAAGAAACCCGTTAGCGGCATCGCGATGGGCTTAATCAAAAACCCAGGCGAAGAAAAATATGCCATCCTCAGCGACATTCTTGGCGATGAGGACCACTTGGGCGACATGGACTTTAAGACAACGGGTACGAAAGATGGTCTTACGGCCACGCAGATGGACATCAAATGCGATGGCCTGAGCTTCGAAATCCTCGAAAAAGCCTTGATGCAAGCTAAGGCCGGACGCGAGCACATCCTCGGAAAGCTCACCGAAACGATTGCCGAACCGCGTCCCGAACTGAAGCCGCAAGTGCCTCGCATCGTGCAAATAGAAATTCCCAAAGAGTTTATTGGTGCCGTTATTGGCCCGGGTGGAAAGATTATTCAGCAGATGCAAGAAGACACCAACACCACCATTACCATCGATGAGGTGGATGGTAAGGGCAAGGTTCAAGTGAGTGCGCCCGACAAAGCCTGCATCGATGCCGCCCTTTCGAAGATACGCGCCATCGTGGCTGTGCCTGAAGTGGGCGAGATTTACGAGGGAACGGTGCGCTCGGTGATGCCTTACGGATGCTTCGTTGAGATTATGCCGGGCAAAGACGGGCTGCTTCACATCTCGGAAATTGACTGGAAACGACTTGAAACGGTGGAAGAGGCCGGCATTAAGGAGGGCGATAAGATTCAGGTTAAACTGCTAGACATCGACCCCAAGACCGGCAAATACAAGCTTTCGCGCCGTGTCCTGATGGAGAAACCCGAGGGATATGTGGAACGCGAACGCCGTCCACGCGGCGATAGGCCTGAAAGAGGCGACCGTCGTGGCCGTGGCGACCGCCGCGAGCGCGACTAATAACGCATTGCGAAAAGGCTTAGGGCATGTCGCGCGCTGCCCCTAACCGCCTTTTGCGCATCATATCGCAAACGCCTAACATGCAATGGGCCGCCTTCACACGAAGGCGGCCCATTGTTTTTAGGCCTAAAAAGCCAGTCGCCGCCTTGCCTTTTTCGCCATTCCTCCTCACTTTCACCCCCTTTCTTCCTCACCTTTACTCCCTTTCGTCCTCACCTTTAACCTCCTCAAAGTTTGCCAAAATGCTACCAGCATCTTTAATCCTGCGGAAAAAAATCGCATGAAGACTTGTCGCATTTAATACAAATCGCTATATTCGTGCCGTGATTTGCTATAATTTCCATCCTCATTCGCCAACGCTCACTAAACTAACTCATTATTTATTAACTTAAACGTACTGCACAATGAAACGTTCTTACATCTTATTTCTTTTGGCAACGTTGCTCACACCCCTGCTCCTTGCTTGCTCTAGCGACAAAGAAGAACCGGGAATAGAACTCGTTGGTACGTGGAAACTAATTGAAACTTTCCCCACACCAAAAGAGGGAGAGGCTCATTATCTAGTGCTTGCGCCAAACAAAACCTACACATACATAAATAAAACAAGTTTGAAGCTGAGCAAACCACAGGGAACCTTTTGGATTCCAGAAGACAAAGAGGGGCAAAATATGAACTTTTCTGGGTTGTTTCTTCATCGCTATGGTGAAGAAAAGGCATCTCTCTACAGATATTCACTCTTCGAAAATGGACAAAAGCTTAGACTGGAGTACATTGATCCTTATGGCGGATGCATTGTTGGTTATTACTCCACCTATCAACGCGTAAGATAAAGAATGCAAACGAACGGATTTGGCACGCATCCACAAATGCGTTGTCACCGCAATGAAAGTAAAAAGTGGCTGCAATGCGCCTTGTTTCATAGCCAACAAGGCACAATGCCGCCACTTTCTATTTACCAATACGAAAACCCTTTGCCAAAATAGCCGTGCAAAGGGCATGCAGGTTATTCCTCCGCGCCATACACTTGGCGAAGAATTTCGAAAGATTTCAATTCGGGAAAGCTGGGGATGTGCAACCGATAAAAGGTAAGTGCAAGCTGGGTGCAGCGGTTTCGCTCGGTGTGCGAAAGCGCAAAGCGGTGCATCGTTTGCGGTGTCATCCTCATAAACGTGGCAACCAGCGCGGCATCGGCAGCCGAAAGATAATCGTTGTGCATGGGAACGGCCGACATGAAGCAGCCGCTGCGAAGGTCGAAAAGGCAGCCGGGCGAGTAGTTTTCGAGGTTGGGAAAGAACCCAAGAAAGCGCGAAAGCCTTATCATGAACGCAATGTGGAAGTTGGCATAGCCGTGTTGTGCGCCATCGAGCCAACGGATGCCAGCCTCCACATAGCGGTATAACGGCACGTTTTGTTGTTCGCTGCGCGTGGCATGGCACAAAAATTCGGCCACAAAAAGAGCTATGGCCAGCTTGGCCTCGCTATAAGGGATGGATGCAAAGGGAAAAGCCATGCGCGCATCGCGCAAACGCTGCAAAGAGGCATTGGGGCGATGGTTTATTTCGATGTCCAAGAGGGTGAGCGGCTGAAACAACTGCCGCTTAAGCTTCGCCTTTTGCGTACGCGGAATGTTGCTCACGAACGACATTCGCCCGAAACGCTCGGTGAGCATGTCGGTAATCAACTGGTTGTCGCCATATTTTAGCGAGCGAAGCACGATGGCGGATGTCTTAACAAGCATGAATGCCCCCTGTGATGTATTATTGATGAAAGGCAAACAACAGCCACGAAAGCTGCTGCTGCATTGCAAAAATACGAAAAATCAGCGTTTTATGGAAAAATATCGCACAAAAGTTTGGTGGAAAGGAGAAAAGTGCGTACCTTTGCAACCGCAAAACAGCACCGGTCCCTTCGTCTATCGGTTAGGACGAGAGATTTTCATTCTCTAAAGAGGAGTTCGACTCTCCTAGGGACTACTAAAAAATAAAAAGGAAATAAGAGATGGCAAATCACAAATCATCATTAAAGAGAATACGCCAAACAAAGGTGCGGACTCTGCATAACAAGTATTATGCGAAGACAATGCGTAATGCCGTTCGTAAGCTGCGCGCTCTTACCGACAAGGATGAGGCTGTTAAGCTTTATCCCACCGTTCAGAAGATGCTGGACAAACTAGCAAAGACCAACATCATACACAAGAACAAAGCCGCCAACTTGAAGTCGAGCTTGGCATTGCATATCAACAAACTTGGCTAACAGCTCCAGGTATTGAGAACTTTTACTAATCCGCAGTTCCTAACAAGGGGCTGCGGATTATTCGTTTTGTAGGGTTTTGCTCGCTAAAGCCCTGCCCAGCCCCTTTCAAGGAAGAAAAGGAAGCACGCTAAATCGGCATTTTGCCGTTCATTAACACATAATAGCCTCGAGAAAAAGCTGCAAATAGCACGGCTAAGTGATAGCGTTTGCGCGGCTAAGCGATGCAAATTGACGAGTTAACAAGTTGACAAGTTTACGAGTTAACAAGCAGGAAAGGCGATTAATTAACGAGCAAAAATAGACGATTAGCCACTCTACCAGCCAGACATTTTGGCCTAACCCCTTAACTACATAACTCCTTAACCCCTAAAAAATTTCTGCTTCTCGTTGATTTTTAGTATCTTTGCATATTAAAATTCCTAATCAAGACAATGGCAGAAAATCAAAACAACGAGAACAACTACTCGGCCAGTAACATCCAAGTGCTAGAAGGCTTGGAAGCGGTGCGAAAACGCCCGGCGATGTACATCGGTGACATCAGCGAAAAAGGTCTGCACCACCTCGTTAACGAAACCGTGGACAACTCCATAGACGAGGCTATGGCCGGCTATTGTAACAACATCGAAGTAACGATTAACGAAGATAACTCCATTACCGTGCAAGACGACGGGCGAGGTATTCCTGTTGACGAACACGAAAAACTACATAAGTCGGCACTGGAAGTGGTGATGACCGTGCTACATGCCGGAGGTAAGTTCGACAAAGGCTCGTATAAGGTGAGCGGCGGACTGCACGGCGTGGGCGTTAGCTGCGTTAACGCTTTGTCGTCGCACATGCTCTCGCAGGTTTTCCGCGATGGGAAAATCTATCAACAAGAATACGAGATGGGGAAACCGCTCTATCCCGTCAAGGTGGTTGGCGAAACAGACAAACGGGGTACGCGCCAACAGTTCTGGCCAGATGCCTCCATCTTCACCACTACGGTGTACCGTTGGGACATCATCGCTTCGAGAATGAGAGAGTTGGCCTACCTCAACGCCGGCGTTAGGATTACGCTTACCGACCTGCGCCCCAACGAAGAGGGCAAGACGCGCACCGAAACGTTCCACGCCAAAGACGGACTTAAAGAGTTCGTCCGTTACGTTGACCGCCACCGCACGCACCTCTTCGACGATGTTATCTACCTCAAGACCGAGAAACAGAACATCCCCATCGAGGTGGCCGTGATGTACAACACCGACTACAGCGAGAACATTCACTCGTATGTGAACAACATCAACACCATAGAAGGCGGAACGCACCTCACTGGCTTCCGCATGGCCCTCACGCGTACGCTGAAAGCATACGCCGACAACGACCCCGTGATTTCTAAACAGATAGAAAAGTCGAAGATTGAAATTGCGGGCGAAGACTTCCGCGAGGGACTAACAGCAGTGATTTCCATCAAAGTGGCCGAACCGCAGTTTGAAGGGCAAACGAAAACGAAGCTGGGAAACAGCGAAGTGTCGGGCGCCGTGCAGCAGGCTGTGGGCGAAGCCCTGGGCTATTACCTCGAAGAGCATCCCAAAGAGGCCAAACTGATTTGCGACAAGGTGATACTGGCCGCAACGGCACGCATCGCCGCACGCAAAGCAAGGGAAAGCGTGCAAAGGAAAAACCCCATGTCGGGCGGCGGACTGCCGGGAAAACTGGCCGACTGCTCGAACAAAGACCCGAAGACATCAGAGATTTTCCTCGTTGAGGGCGACTCGGCTGGCGGCTCCGCCAAGCAAGGGCGCGACCGTTACACGCAAGCCATCCTGCCATTGAAAGGAAAAATCCTCAACGTGGAAAAGGTGCAATGGCATAAAGTGTTCGAGGCCGAGTCGGTTATGAACATCATCCAGAGCATCGGCGTGAGATTTGGCGTGGAAGGAGAAGACGACAAGGAGGCCAACATCGACAAACTGCGCTACGACAAGATTATCATCATGACCGACGCCGACGTAGACGGTTCGCACATCGACACGCTTATCATGACGCTCTTCTATCGTTTCATGCCGCGCGTGATACAAGAAGGACACCTCTACATCGCAACGCCCCCACTCTACCTCTGCACTTACAAAAACAAGGTGCGCGAATATTGCTACAACGAGCAGCAAAGGCAGGCCTTCATCGACAAGTATGGCGAGGGACAAGAAGACAACAAGAGCATTCACGTGCAGCGTTATAAAGGTCTGGGAGAGATGAACCCCGAGCAGCTTTGGGAAACAACGATGGACCCTTCCACACGCTTGCTGAAACAGGTGACGATACAAAACGCCGCCGAAGCCGATGAAATATTCTCGATGCTCATGGGCGACGACGTGGAACCACGCCGCGAATTTATCGAGCAAAACGCCACTTACGCCAACATCGACGCATAGGGGCACACCATATATATATAAGGAGAGGCTGCCCAAAATGGGTGCAGTTTCTCCTTTTATTCTTTAAAGGGCGCACCAACCGCCCCCACTGTCAGCTTGCAACAAGTAAGAACGATGGATGGAATGTTTGCCTTTCGGCGCACCAACCGCCCCCTCTGTCAGCATGCCGCAAGCGATGTACACGCCTTGCCGCGACATTTCGCCCCACGACAACCTGAAAAGGTGAACGCAAACGCAACAATGGCAAACTCCACATCTCCGAAAATCCACCCCCAACCACAATCGCACAAATGAAAAAAACTATCCTAACAACAGCAACATTCATCCTTTCGCTCCTCGCTAGCCATGCACAGAGCCTGCCCTTGCGCATCTGGGACAACCGTCCCGGAGCGTTTTTCGAGAACGCCATGCCCATCGGCAACGGCAAAATAGGCGCAATGGTGTACGGCAACACGCATTATGACTATCTAAGCATGAACGACATCACACTTTGGAGCGGAAAACCCATCGACCCAAACGAGGATGCCGGCGCGCATAAGTGGATTGCACCGATAAGAAAAGCCTTGTTCGAAGAGAATTACAGTCTTGCCGACTCGCTGCAACTGCGTGTGCAAGGACACAACTCGGCGTGGTACCAACCGCTCTCCACGCTATGCATCAAAGATTTAAAGGCAAACACCAAACAAGAAGACAAGTCGAAAAACTATTATCGCGAACTGGACCTCGATAGTGGGCTGGTAAAGGTGAGCTACACCAACGAACAAGGCGTTAACATACGCCGGGAATACTTCGCCTCGCACCCAGACAGGGCCATCATCGTGCGCATAACGGCCGACAAACCACAAGCGCTGAGCCTGCAATTGTCGATAACCTCGTGGCTCAAACACCAAACACGAGCCGAAAAAAACACAATCTTCCTCACGGGACATGCTCAAGGGGATGCAGACAGCACCGTTCAATTCTGCAACTTGGTGCAAGCACGTACCCCAGATGGCACCATCACTGCCCACGACTCAACGCTGGTTGTTGACAACGCCACGCAACTGACCCTCTTCATCGTGAACGAAACAAGCTACAACGGCTTCGACAAACACCCCGTACTGCAAGGCGCACCCTACATCGAAAGGGCAGAAGCCGACTTGCAAAACCTGCAAAACTGCACGTTCGAACAGATTAAGCAAAACCATACAGCCGATTATCAGGAACTTTTCGGACGTGTGGCACTGCAACTGGGCGGCGCAGAATTCGATACGACACGAACTACCGAACAACAACTCATCGATTACACCGACAAAAACGAGACAAACCCGTATCTCGAAGCACTATATTTCCAGTTCGGACGCTACTTGCTCATCGCTTCTTCGCGCACTCCAGGCGTGCCTGCCAACTTGCAAGGGCTGTGGAACCCGTATCTGCGCGCGCCGTGGCGAAGCAATTACACCGTGAACATCAACCTGGAAGAGAACTATTGGCCGGCTCAAGTGGCCAACTTGGCCGAAATGACGATGCCGTTCGTGGGTATGGTTAAGGCATTGTCGGTGAACGGACGTTATGCCGCGCGCAATTACTACGGCATTGACGAGGGTTGGTGCTCCAGTCACAACACAGACCTCTGGGCAATGACCAATCCTGTGGGCGAGAAACGCGAAAGTCCTGAGTGGGCTAACTGGAACATGGGCGGCGCATGGCTGCTAAGTAACCTCTGGGAACAATACGCTTTCACCCAAGACAAGCACTACCTGCGCCACACTCTCTTCCCCTTGATGAAGGGCGCATGCGACTTTATGCTGCGTTGGCTCGTGGAAAACCCCAAGAAACCCGGCGAACTGATTACCGCGCCTAGCACTTCGCCCGAAAACGAATACGTAACACCCGACAAATACCACGGCACAACGATGTATGGCGGCACGGCCGACCTCGCCATCCTGCGCGAACTGTTCGCCAACACCGCAAAGGCAGCCGACATCCTGAAGGGTGAACACGCCGCTTACGCCAAGAAATTGCGCCAAACCATCGCACGCTTGCACCCTTATACTATAGGTAAGGAGGGCGACTTGAACGAATGGTACTACGATTGGGACGACTACGACCCGCAACATCGCCATCAAACACACCTCATCGGCCTGTATCCCGGACACCACATCTCGCTGGAAACAACGCCCCTTCTGGCAGAAGCCGCCCGAAAAACGCTCATTCAAAAGGGCGACATCTCTACGGGATGGAGCACTGGATGGCGAATTAACCTCTGGGCGAGGCTATATAATGGCGAAAAAGCCTATCAAATTTACCGCCGATTGCTCACTTATGTTGCGCCAGATGCTATAAGGAGAGGGGAAGGACGCGCGGGCGGAGGCACCTATCCCAACCTCTTCGACGCACATCCGCCTTTCCAAATAGACGGCAACTTCGGCGGGACGGCGGGCGTTTGCGAGATGCTCATACAGAGCGCACGCGGAATTAGGCTGCTGCCTGCATTGCCTTCGGCATGGACTTCGGGCAGTGTCAAGGGACTTTGCGCACGCGGCGGCTTCGTGTTAGACTTCGATTGGCACAACAGTCGCATAACCAACGTGCGCATTAAAAGCACCGTGGGCGGAGAAACCACCTTATATTATAATGGCAAAGCACACAAGCTGCGCCTGAAAGCGGGCAAGGAGGCCGTGTTGAGATGAGTTTCCGCGCGCTTTTCCCCATCATTTGGCTCGCCACGGCCTGCTCCTTTATGCCTGCACATGCACAAAGGGCCAAGAGTAGCGCATCCGCACCGCCCCTACTCAACCCCTATCAAGCACCTTGGATAAGCGCACCGCAATCCGATTCCACAGCCATGCAATGGTTTCTTCGCACATTCAGACAGAAAAGTAAGCCGCGAAAAGCATTCGTGAGCGTGGCAACCACGGGTAAGACACAACTGCTGGTTAACGGCATGAACGTAAGTCGCAACCTCTGCGAGCCATATCGTACTTACGGCGATACGTCGGTGGTGAACATCGCCTACGACATCACACCCTTCATCGGCAAGAACAACACCCTCTCGCTGTGGTATTGCCCCACGATGCCCCACGTTGGCCGCCGACAAGTGGCCGTGTGCTACTGGGGAGAATATGCCGATGGCACGCCTTTCGCCTTCAACAGCGATGAGAAATGGGTGTGCCGCCGCGCCAACCGCGGGCTGTTGCCACCCCAAAGCGAATGGCATAACGCCACCGACAAGGCCATTCCCTGGCACATCAACCACACAGACACCATCGCTTGGCAGCAAGTAGCAACCTTCAACCACAACCTCTGCCCACCAACGCCACAACTCTTGCGCACCATCTCCGCACCACGCATGGCCAAGGTGTACCCACCAAGCCAGAAAGAGGTGGGCGGTGACACCCTCACATGCACATTCCCCCATCATTTCCAAGGCTTTGTGCGTGTTACTTTCAGAGGAACTAGAAGTGGAGAAAATATTTACATCAACAACTATCGCTATATTTCCAACGGCACAACAGACGAACAAGCCTTCCTTAAATTTAGTGTCCTAAATATCCACAAAGTTATTATCCACGGGGACAAGCACTTTCGTGTCGAGCATGTACAAAATGTAGAAGCCATCGAAGTAAACTTTGGTCTGTATGAGAAGTTTCCTTTTTAATATCTAACTATTTCTCTTTTTATGTTCTTTTTTCTTGTCGAAAACTTGTCGTTATGCCGATTTTTTGCTATATTTGCGAAGTAAAAGGTAAGGAAATGCGGAAACTACAATTAAATGACTTGACAATACCCATTGTCAAAGAAAGCTGTAATGTTGTGAGCATGGACGATGACCTCGTGTTTGTCGATGATCTCAACAAGCTTACGGGCCTTATGGGCCCGCACAAAATGCAGTGCTTGGTGCTGGCCATCTGCGCCCAGGGCCGCGCACAATACACAGTGGACACAATAACGTATGAACTACAACCCAACCACATCATGGTTGTTCCAGCCGGCCCGATACTTAACAGCGGCGAGCTGAGCAACAACTGCAAGGGCATAGCCATACTGCTGTCTAAGGACTTCATGAACGAAATCATCATGGGCATACATGAGCTTTCGTCACTAATCCTCTTCTCAAGAACCAACCCTGTTTTCACACTCAATGCCGAAGAGGGCGGAGAAATGCTGCTGCACCTCTCACTCATTGAAAAGAAAATGCAACAGGCTGGGCATAGGTATCGAAAAGATACGGTGCGGTCGATGATTACTACGATGATTTATAATGCATCGGACGCCATCTATCGAGTACAACAAACAACGGACTTGAAAAAGACACGAGCCGAAGCCATCTTCGCCAAGTTCATTAAAATGGTGGAACAAAACTTCAAAAAAGAAAGACGCGTAAGCTGGTATGGAGAACAATTGGGCATCACGCCAAAGTATCTCTCCGAAACGGTGAGGAACGTAAGCAAGCGAACACCTAACCAATGGATTGACAAATACATCACACTGGAATTGCGCGTTCAGCTTAAAAACACAACCAAGAGCGTGAAGGAAATTGCAAAAGAGCTTAATTTCCCCAACCAAAGCTTCCTAGGGAAGTTCTTCAAAGAGCAAGTAGGAGTTTCCCCGTCGCAATACCGTAAAAGGTAATCGCCCTCGGGTGCATGTTTTTTCTCTCTGCAATGTAGCCTCCACATCGAGTACGTCATGGCAGACTGGGCTCGGCACATGCACCTTCGAGCTGGCAAGGAGTAGAGTTAGAGTATTTAGAAACTGAATTTTAAAAGGAGAATTAAAGTTAGACTTAACTGATAACAATAACCAACTAAACGAAATAGAACTGGATACGGATAAACAGAATGGGAATGAGAGGGTGAAAAAAGATGTATTGCCGCTTTTCTACGGGCAACACACGCTTATCCCCATTCTTTTACGGCAGGTAGTGAGATTTGCCCTTAGGGGTTATTATTGTTAAAACCTCCATGCACCTGCACGTTCTTATCTCCCCGAAATGCTTCTTACGCTTCCCCGCATGGTGTAGGGCATGGCCTTTATGCGCTTACACAGCGGAAGAAGAAAGGACGTTCGTGGAAATCGGTTTGATAACGCAAAGGCAGACATCAGCCTAATGGAAAGTTTCTCCTCCAGCTTATGCCATAGCCAACACGTATCCCCCAGGCAACAACAAGGCTTGCATGGTGGGGTGGCTGTACAAAACACCTTGGTTTTTCGCGCCAAGGCATTGACAGGAACATCAACTCAGTAGTTCATACACACCAAAATAAAATAGCAAATGGCGTTCATGACGATGTAGATGCTGCCAACTGCACACGATTACGCACCTGAACAGCAACATGCAGCGCAGCTGTGGCGCGAAAACCGCCTATACATGTTTATCCCGATGATGCACAATAGACTGGGGATTCGGGATTACTGTGTATATTTTCCTTCTGTGAGGGCCGCTTTGTCGGCCCTCATTAAAGGAATTGCCTTGGCTTATGACGCCTCAACAAATGGAAAGAAGCTTATCATCTCCGCGAGAAAAGGGAGAAGAACCTATCATCTCCACGAGAATAAACCAAGATAAATACCTCTCACATGCACAAAGTGTTGGACAAGATTTTCAAATGCCGCCCCATTTGTAAGCGGCAATATGCGGATATTCACAAAAAAGAGGAAGAAAGAAAAACAAAAGACGACTATAGTGTGGGAATTCATCCTAAATTCTCCTCCTTGTTAATATGACAACATCAAAAAAGCCATGAAAACGCCAACAACCACAATGCAGTTATTGGCGTAACGACTAATTCTTGGGCCAAACTGATATAGGCAAACACCTATTGACACGTGTGCTATCACGGCCATTACTAAATCTTATCCCAAACGGATATGGGCAAACACTACTCGAGGGAAACTAAAAAAACGCGCCGTACTAAATATTATCCCAAACGAGTGTGGGCAAACACCACGAGAGGGAAACTAAAAAAAACGCGCCGTACTAAATATTATCCCAAACGGGTGTGGGCTAACACCACGAGAGGGAAACTAAAACAACGCGCCGTACTAAATCTTATCCCAAACGGGTGTGGGCTAACACCACGAGAGGGAAACTAAAAAAACGCGCCGTACTAAATCCTATCCCAAACGAGTGTGGGCTAACACCACGAGAGGGAAACTAAAAAAACGCGCCGTACTAAATATTATCCCAAACGGATATGGGCTAACACCACGAGTGGGAAACTAAAAAAACGCGCCGTACTAAATATTATCCCAAACGGGTGTGGGCTAACACCACGA
>CAJPTO010000049.1 GCA_905373605.1 uncultured Prevotella sp. | reverse complement strand
GGAGGAGCAAAACCCCGAGGGCTGACTTTTGAGGATGAGAAATCTTAAACTGTAATAGTGGAACTTGTTAGACTTGGTGATTTATATCATTGGTAGATAGAGAGACAAAAATATTTATGGAATACGTTGTGAAACGAAAGGTTGATAAACTGGATTTGACTTTAAAGACGCAACAGGGTAAACGTTGTGAGACGTGAGTCCCTTAAGATAGGGAAAGTTACATTGAAAAATGGGAAGTCGCAACAAAAGGTGGATTTGAATAGTATGTTTAGTTTTGTTTTCTACCGCGGCTTCCTTTCCCTATCGAAATGCTGTTGGCGGAGAGATGGGAGAATAATGGATTTTAAGTTTTCTTAATTCTAAATTATTCAAACAAATATCTCAATAGTGCAAAATGAAACAACATGGATGAATAGAGAGCAATGCCTCTCATCAATCCGCCAACGCATTTTTGCCGTTCGAAAGGGACTGTCTACGAAAGATGGGCGACAACAAAAAAAAGATGACGCCGACAACACTTTCACAAATGGCTAATTGTGGTTCTACTTACAGCGAAACGAAGATATTAACGACGCGAAGCCTCGGCCTAGCGACGTTGAGAAGAACAGTTCAGGTGCGGGAAGGACGATTGAGACACGAAGAAAACGACATTATCTTATCGTATTATCTACAAACGCTAACCCCCGAATACGGATACGGACCTAATCTAACCAGGTCGCCCCCGCAACCTTGTTCTTTCTCTAAAAAAGCATACAATCTAGGACATAAACTTAAATATATCGAACATTGTAACTATAAGATGAAGACTGGACAATGATGCCAATGGCTGTGATGCCGGCATCGTCGATGGAAAGACAAGCACAACTCGGCTATTAAGCCAATGACAAAAGTTGCAGCGGCAAGCAAAGGATGCAGACGCTTCTCTTGCACAAGGGTCAAAAGGCAACTACCTTGTGCGCGCAGAAAACGAGGAAGTGCCTTTGTTACACGAAATATGGAATGTGAGATTTGAATGAACCCATAAATAAAATATTTTTTTCATACTTGTTTAGGGGTGAGGCGAGAGCCTAGCCCAAAAGTTTAGCCAACAATTTGGTGTTTAGGATAGCAAGGACGCAAAGAATATAGTTGTGGCTAAAAAGGTTTTCTAGACAATAGAAGTTAGCTTAGTCAAAGGTATAAAGTTAAATTGTTGGTTGGAGTCGGGTTTCCAGTGATGGAAGTTCGGCTCCGTTTTTCTTTGTGCATTAGGTGAAAAGGTGAAAAAGTGGAAAAGTGAAAAGGTGAAAAGGTGAAAAATGGCTGATGACATATAAGCATTTGGATTAACTCCATAACTCCTTAACCACTTAACGCCATAACTCCTTAACTCCATTACTCCTTTAACCCCTTGTACTACTCTACTCCTGTAACCCCTTTACTACTCTACTACTTTACTACTCAACTACTCTACTCCTGTAACCCCTTTACTACTCAACTCCTCTATTTACATTTACCAGCGATTTTTTTAACCATCGCCACACAATATATCAGCCGTAACAGCGTTATAACACACGTGTTGAAACGTTTAAACATCATTACGCTGTGGCTGGCTCTGGGCTTCATGAAGGCCAGTGCCCAGTATGACGCGACCTTTTCGCATTACTTCGACCTCGAGCCCACGTTCAATCCTGCTGCCGTGGGCAAGCAATCGAAGCTCAATGTTACGGGTGCTTATGCCATGAACATGGCGGGCTTTGAGAACAACCCACGCACAATGGTGCTCTCGGCCGACATGCCATTCGCATTCGCTGGCATGAAACATGGTGCTGGCGTGCAGCTGATGAACGACCAAATAGGCGTTTTCAAACACCAACGCATAGCCCTGCAATACGCCTATAAGCTGAATTTGCTGGGCGGAACGCTGGCTTTGGGCCTGCAAGGGGCGATGTTGCTGGAAAACATCGACGGCACAAAGCTCGACCCTGGCGAGGCAAACGACAAGGCTTTGCCCACAAGCCAAGAAACAGGAAACGCCATCGACCTGGGTACAGGACTTTATTACTTGGCCCGAACGTGGTATGTGGGCATCTCGGGACAACATCTCAACGCACCCACCGTAGAGATGGGCGAACGCCATGAGATGCACATCGACCCCACATATTATCTAACAGGCGGATGCAATATTTCGCTTCGCAATCCGTTTGTTAAGATAAAGCCCTCGGCATTGGTGCGAACAGACGGCACGGCCTATCGGGCAGACATCACCACACGCATGGAATACACCAACGAGAAACGATTGTTGTACGCCGGCGTGAGCTATTCGCCCACCATTTCGGTGACGGGGATGATTGGCGGACGCTTTCATGGCATCGTGCTGGGATACAGCTACGAGATGTACACCTCTACCCTTCATCCGGGTAATGGCAGTCATGAACTCTTCGTGGGCTACGAGCAAGAGCTGAATTTCGTTAAAAAAGGAAAGAATAAACATAAAAGCGTAAGACTATTGTAGGCACATTCGCGCAACCAGAACCTAAGGCAACGAGCGGTTTGCCGCTGAATGCCGGGGCAAGGGGCGCACAATGTGTGGATTGGATAATACAGATGATGAAGAAGAAAAGGCAATTCGTGTTGGCGCTTTGCGCCTTTACCCTGTCGCTTGCACTTTCAGGATGCTTCGGCGGCAAGGGAATGTCTACCTCCGGGCGTGGCGGAGAGGTGGTTGGCGTGGGCTCGAGCAAGAGCTTCGCCGAACCAACGCCCTACGGAATGACACGCGTTGGGCGAGGATATCTCAAGATGGGCATCGAGAAGGGCGACAGCCTCTGGGGGAAAAACACACCCGTGAAGGATGTTTCTGTGGACGGGTTCTGGATGGATGAAACGGAAGTGACCAACTCGAAGTACAAACAATTCGTGAATTGGGTGCGCGACAGCATACTCAGGACACGCTTGGCCGACCCCGCTTACGGCGGAGACGAAACGTATATGATTACAGAAGACAAGGACGGAAACGCCATTCGCCCACAGGTGAACTGGAAAAAACCGCTGCCCAGAAAACCAAACGAAGACGAGCAACGTGCCATCGAGAGCCTGTATGTCACCAATCCCGTGACGGGCGAGAAGCTTCTCGACTACCGGCAGCTGAACTATCGCTACGAGATTTACGACTATACCACGGCCGCACTGCGCAAAAACCGCATACTGCCGCAAGAGCGCAACCTCAATACCGACCGCACTGTCGACCCCAACGAAACGGTGATGATATCCAAAGACACCGCTTACGTGGACGACAACGGAAACATCGTGAGCGAGACCATCAACAGAGAACTCTCTGGACCGTGGGACTTCCTCAACACTTATATCGTGAACGTGTATCCCGACACCACCTGTTGGGTGAACGATTTCACCAACTCGGACAACGAAGTGTACCTGCGTAACTACTTCAGCAACCCCGCTTACAACGATTATCCCGTGGTGGGCGTGACGTGGGAACAGGCAAATGCCTTCTGTGCTTGGCGCACCGACTACCTGCTTAAGGGCCTCGGGCCTGTGGCACGCTTCGTGCAACGCTACCGATTGCCCACCGAAGCCGAGTGGGAATATGCGGCAAGAGGGAAGAGCGGCGCAGAATTTCCTTGGGAAAACCCCAACGTGAAGAACGGACAAGGATGCTTCTACGCCAACTTCAAACCCGACAGAGGCGACTATACGCAAGACGGAAACCTCATAACTAGCCGAGTTGGCGCTTACCAAAGCAACAGCAACGGGCTTTATGACATGGCCGGGAACGTGGCAGAATGGACAAGTACCATCTATACGGAGGCTGGAGTGGATGCCATGAACGACCTAAACCCACAGCTAGACTATAAGGCGGCAAAGGAAGATCCCTACAGACTGAAGAAGAAAAGCGTGAGGGGAGGGTCGTGGAAAGACCCTGAATCATACATCCGCAGCGCATGGAGAAGCTGGGAATACCAAAACCAACCACGCGCTTACATCGGATTTAGATGTGTTAGAAGTCTTGCAACAACGTCAACGGGCAAACCTCAAAAGCAAAAAAGCAAATGACATCATACAGTAAATACAACATCGTTTACCGTCTGCAAAAGTGGATGGATAGCGTTCCTGGACAAACGTTCCTCAACTATGCATACAGTTGGGGCGCATCTATCGTTATTCTTGGCACGCTTTTCAAGTTAACGCACTTGCCTGGTGCCAATCTCATGCTCTTCCTTGGCATGGGAACAGAGGTGGTTGTGTTCTTCCTCTCGGCCTTCGACCGACCGTTCGACAAGACTGCCGACGGCATGGATCTGCCTTCGCATGTAACGCAAGAATACTTAGAGGGTAAGGAAAGCGAGGCCAAGGGCGAAGAAAAGTCGGCTCAAGGCCGCGTCGTTGCCATGCAGCAGCCGCTAACGGCTGGCGTTAAGCAACAGCAAACGGCAACTGTTCGGCAACAAACGGCAAGCGTTCAACAGCAAGTAACTGGCGTTGAGAAGTCCGCAGCCGGGAGTTCTACCCCTGTTGGCATGCCTGCCAGCGGAGATTCTACACACGCAGGCAACGCAAATATGCCCGCAACAGCACCTGTTTCGCCTGCCGACATGCAGGTTTCGCCCTCAACAATCCCCGTTCAATCCGCGCCATTGCTGGCCGATGCCGAAGTGGCAGAAGCAACAAACCGCTACATCGAAGAGCTAAACAAGCTTACAGAAACGCTGGTGAAGGTGAGCGAACAAAGCGCAAGGCTGACAAGGGACAGCGAAGAGATGGAAAACCTCAACAGAACGCTCACAGGCATCACCAAAGTGTACGAGATGCAGCTTAAAGGGGCTAGCCAACAAATCGGCACCATCGACCAAATTAACGACCAAAGCCGGCGCATGGCCCAACAAATAGAACAGCTCAACGCCATCTATGCCCGAATGATTGAGGCCATGACGGTGAACATGAAGATGCAAAACCCATAACCAACGGCTGATGGCAATAAAGAAAAGGCCCATATCTCCGCGCCAAAAGATGATTAACTTGCTGTACGTTGTGCTCATGGCAATGCTCGCGCTCAACGTATCTACCGAGGTGCTTGAAGGCTTCTCGGTGGTGGAAGACAGCTTGAAAAGAACCATCGATGGCTCCACTAAGCAGAACGAAGCACTATACGACGTGTTCGCCGAGCAGCTAAAGACAAACCCAGAAAAGGTTCGCGACTGGTTTGACAAGGCTGAAGGCGTTAGGCATGCCAGCGATTCGCTCTTCAACTTCGTGCAACAACTGAAGCTTGCCATCGTCAAAGAAGCCGATGGAAGCGATGCCGACGTGGCCAACATCGTGAACAAAGAAAACCTCGAGGCTGCTAGCCACGTGATGTTAGCCCCCATAGAGGGCAAGGGGCGAAGGCTTTTCGACGGCATAAACGCCTACCGTAACTACATCCTCAAGATGGTTAACGACCCCATGCAGCGCGAAATAATCGCCCAAAACCTCTCTACCGAGATACCAAAGGGCAAGCGTTCGCTAGGCAAGAACTGGCAAGAGTACATGTTCGAAAGCATGCCCGTGTCGGCTGCCGTAACGCTTTTGTCGAAGCTTCAAAGCGACATCAGGTATGCAGAGGGTGAAGTGTTGCACACACTGGTGGCCAATATCGACATGAAAGACATTCGCGTGAACAAGCTCGATGCCTTTGTCATCCCCGAAAAAACCACCCTCTACCCCGGCGAAACGTTCTCGGCAAGCATCGTCATGGCCGCTGTAGACACCACGCAACAGCCGGATATATATATTAATGGTACGCGCGTGAACCTCAAAGGGGGCAGATATTCGTTCGCTGCAGGCGGAGTTGGCCAGCATTCGTTCGGCGGATACATCACCATGCGCAATGGGTCGGGCGATGTCTTGCGCCGAAACTTCCTGCAAAAATACGAGGTTGTGGCCATGCCAACAGCTGCAACAGTGGCCGCCGACCTGATGAATGTGCTCTATGCAGGCTATACGAACCCCATGAGTGTAAGCGTTTCGGGCATCCCGCAAAACGCAATAAGCATGACAATGACGGGCGGAACGCTCACCAACAAGGGCAACGGACACTACGTGGCCGTACCTTCGGCCGTTGGGCGCGACGTAACATTCAACATAACTGCCAACGACAAGGGTAAGGTTCGCTCCTTGGGACAAGCCGTTTTCCACGTCAGGAAGCTGCCCGACCCCACTGCTTACATCGCCGTTGGCACAGATCGCTTCAAAGGTGGCGGCCTTGGCAAGGGTGCTTTGATGGGGGCAGAGGGTATCAGTGCCGCCATCGACGACGGCATTCTCGACATACGCTTCCGCGTCTTGAGCTTCGAAACGGTGTTTTTCGACAACATGGGCAACGCCGTTCCCATGGCTTCGGCCGGCAGTCAGTTCTCCGAACGCCAGCGCGATGCCTTTCGCAAGCTGTCGCGAAGCAAGCGTTTCTACATCAGTAACGTGTCGGCCGTGGGTCCCGACGGCATAACACGCAAGCTACCACAAGCAATGGAGGTAATCGTGAAGTGATAACTTGGGGTGAAACAAAGGCCTAAGCACTAGCCGACAAACACAAATGACGGCGCGCCTGAAGCCCCTTGGCATCCCAACATCCCAACCAACTCAACAACAGATGATAAGAATTGCATTCGTATTTTTGATGTGCTGTGCCACGATGGCGGCCTTTGCGCAGCCCGCGGCACGCCGACAAAACCAGCAAAACGCCACAAGCAACGCCGACAACGTTAGCTTGCGAGCACGTATCTCGTTCCCTACGCAGAGTAAGATGGACGAAGATGTGGTGTGGCGACGCGACATATACCGCGAACTGAACCTGACCGAAGATGCCAACGCAGGACTTTACTGCCCCGTTGAGCCCATCGACGGCCGCATGAACCTCTTTACCTACCTCTTTAAGCTGGTGATGCGCGGACAAGTAAAGGCATACGAGTATCGGTTAGACGGCAACGAGAGCTTTGAAGACTCGGCTCGCATAAAGCCATTGGCATTGCTAGACAACTATCACATCTTCTACGAGCGGGTTGATGGGCGCGTGCGCATCGACAACAGCGACATCCCTTCTCGCGAGGTTACGTCCTACTACATCAAGGAAAGTGCCTATTACGACCAAGCAACGGCCACGTTCCACACCAAGGTTTTGGCCCTTTGTCCCATCATGAAACGACAAGACGACTTCGGCGACGCCACAACCTACCCCTTGTTTTGGGTGAAATACGACGACCTTGCACCCTTCTTGGCCAAGCAAACGGTGATGACGAGCAACCTAAACAACGCCGCAACCATGAGCTTAGCCGACTATTTCACGATGAACAAATATCGCGGCAAGATATATAAAACCAATAACATGCTGGGCCTTACGCTTGCACAATACTGCAAAAGCGACTCGGCCATGGCACAAGAACAAAAGCGTATCGAGGCGGAGATAGCCGCTTTCGAGAAAGGCATGTGGGGTGTGAAGGCACCACAACAAGCCGACAGCCTGGCACAAACCACGAAAAACAGTCGCGGAGTGAAAGCCCCACGCGCCAACCGCCGTGCAACAGTGGCACCCGCACCCAAGAAAGAGAAGGCTGCACGCAGCAGTCAGGGCAACGCATCGCCACGCATGTCGGTAAGAAGAGAAAGACACTAATCCTAATATTCACGCGTATTTGGCGCGCCCAGCGCGTTGCAAGTGCGCACTTTGTTTAATTTAAAACTATTATTGTATGAAAAAGATGATGAAGATGGCTGTGCTTGCCGCAGCATTGACCTTATCAGCAAATGCCAGTGCACAAACGAAGTTGGGTTTAAAAGGTGGTATCAACACCTCCGAAGTTTCGGTAAACGACGACGTTTGGAAAACCGACAACCGCTTAGGTTTCTTTATTGGCCCAACGGTTAAGTTCACGCTGCCCATCGTTGGCCTGGGCATGGACATCTCCGCGCTATACGAAAAGCGTGAATCTAAGATGAAGAGCGAGGATGGCAAGCTCGGTTCTGTTGTCTCTCGCGAGCAGTTGGCCATTCCCATCAATGCACGCTACTCTTTCGGCTTGGGCGAAACAGCCAACATTTTCCTCTTTGCCGGTCCGCAGGTAGCATTCAACTTGGGTAAGAAAGACAAGGAAATCATTCCCGAAGTGGCCGATTGGACACTTAAATCGTCCAATTTCAGCATCAACTTAGGCATAGGCTGCACCTTGGCAGACCATCTCCAAGCCACTCTAAGCTACAACATTGCCGTTGGAAAGACGGGTGAAGTGGAAATTTCAAAGGATGCTGTTGGTGACGCTGTTAAGAAATACGACGGCCGAAGCAACGCGTGGCAATTGGGCTTGGCCTACTTCTTCTAAGGATTGCCGCAATCATTACGAAGCCCGCTGATGCAAAAACACGCTGTAACATCTAATCGATATGGCGCATCAGCGGAGCTTCCACATCATGCAAACGCTGGCTTTCGGCCGTTATTCCACGGTTGAAAACCAGCGTTTTTATGTTTCTTAAACTCCCAAAAGGGCCTCATCCCCTACCCACAGCAGGGGAGAGAGTTCGCCATCACCACCGCTTTGCTCCTCTCACCCATCCCCTTTGCTAGGTATGCCCACAAAACTGCAGCCCAAAGCCATACGCTAATTGCCATAAAAATGCTAACTTTGCATGTGGTAAAGACCAAGAAAAGAGCCACATCATCTGGCAAAATGAGGAAAAGACTAAACGACGGTGCCTTCCAAACACCGCTTGCCCTCCACTGACAACGACTTAAAGCTTGGCCATAACATTCAAGAAAACTATGCCCAACAAACAAAACATATCGCCCTGCGACACTTGCCCGAAGGCGGCAATGCACTCTTTGCAACGGCGCGGCACACAAGCCGGCGGCGAACGCTTCGTCGTGGCTCTGGCTGGAAACCCCAATACGGGCAAAAGCACCGTGTTTAATGCCCTAACCGGACTGAAACAGCACACGGGAAACTGGCCTGGCAAGACCGTTGGAAAGGCCGAAGGATACTTCGCTTACCAAGGCGAAACCTACCGAATCGTCGACCTTCCCGGCACGTATTCGCTCTCGTCTACATCCGAAGACGAGGAGATAGCACGCGACTTCATCCTCTTCGGCCAACCCGATGTAACGGTGATGGTGGCCGATGCCACCCGATTGGAACGAAACATGAACCTCATCATACAGGTGTTGCAGATAACGGATAAGGCCGTGCTGTGCGTAAACCTGCTGGATGAGGCCAAACGCAACAAGATAGACATCAACCTCAACGCCCTTTCGCGCCGCTTGGGCATCCCTGTTGTGGGTGCTTCGGCCCGCTCGGGGCAAGGCATCGACCAGCTTTTGGAGAGCATGCGGCAGGTGGCAACGGGCGAATACAAGTGCCGCCCACACCGTTCCACCAACCTTCCCCCACACGCAGCGCAGCATATTAAGGAGTTGGCGCGACGAGTGGCCGAAACACACCCCGACATATCTAACGCCGAATGGATTGCATTCAGGCTCATCGAGGGCGACGCGAGCGTGAAAGACCGCTTCGGAAACGACGAACTCAACGCCCTGGCAGAGAAACTGCTGCTCGAGATTGGCAGCAACTTCCACGACTTGTGGATGGAAGACATCTATGCACAAGCAGGCGAGATTTGCAGCGAGGTGGTTAAGCAGGGCAACGAGCGTGGGCGATTGCCGCTAGACGTGAAGCTCGACCGCATTCTTACCCACCGCTTCTGGGGATTCCCCATCATGATTGCCCTGCTTTGCGGCGTGTTTTGGCTCACCATCATCGGCTCCAACTACCCCTCCGACTGGCTCAACCGCCTCTTGGTAGGTATCATGCACCCCGCCCTTCGCGATGCTTTCGTGGCGATGCACGCTCCTTGGTGGCTCACGGGCTTGGTGGTAGACGGCATTTACCTTGCCACGGCGTGGGTTGTTTCGGTGATGTTGCCGCCTATGGCCATCTTCTTCCCCCTCTTTACCTTGCTCGAAGACTTCGGCTACCTGCCTCGCGTGGCCTTCAATCTCGACGAGTTGTTCCGCCGTTCGGGCGCACACGGCAAGCAAGCCCTCACCATGAGCATGGGTTTTGGCTGCAATGCCGCCGGTGTTGTGTCTACACGCATCATCGACAGTCAGCGCGAACGCCTCATTGCCATCATCACCAACAACTTTTCGCTATGCAATGGCCGTTGGCCCACGCAGATATTGCTGGCCACACTCTTTATCGGAGCGGCCGTGCCAGCACGTTATGGCAGCATGGTGTCGCTCATTGCGGTGATGACGGTGGTGCTCATGGGCGTGGCATTCATGTTCGGCAGCTCGTGGTTGCTGTCGCGCACCATCCTTAGGGGCGAGGTTTCCACCTTCCACCTTGAGCTTCCGCCCTATCGCCCGCCGCAGTTTTGGCAAACACTTTACACATCCATCATCGACCGCACGCTCATTGTGCTGTGGCGCGCCATTGTCTTTGCCGCCCCTGCAGGCGCATTGATATGGCTATGTTGCAACATCACCGTGGCAGATGCCACTATTGCCCAGCATCTCATCGCCTTACTCGACAAGCCGGGATGGCTAATGGGCCTCAACGGCGTGATACTTCTGGCCTACGTGCTGGCCATACCAGCCAACGAGATTGTCATGCCCACGATATTGATGCTCACCATGCTGGTGTTGGGGCAAAGCGACATGGCCGCAGCTGGCGTATTGATGGAAGGAACCGAACAACAAACCAAGCAAATACTGATGCTTGGCGGATGGAACATGCTAACGGCCGTGTGCCTTATGGTGTTCTGCCTGCTTCACCACCCCTGCTCAACCACCATCTACACCATCTATAAGGAAACGGGAAGTGCAAAATGGACCACCATCGCCACCTTGTTGCCCCTTATTTTGGGCATCGCGATGACGACAATCATCGCAACGGTGTGGAGAATGGTGGCAAGTTGAGGGGTTGAGAATTTAAGTTCTCTAGTTTATGAGTTGTTGTTTGAGTTGGTAAGTTCATGGGTTTTTGAGTCTTTGAGTTGGTAAGTTCTTGAGTTTTTTAAGCTGATGAGTTCTTGAGCTTGTGAGTTTATCACCACACACAAGGCTACGAGTTTATGTTAAACACAAGCCAGAAGGAGCAACAACTTAAAAATCACAAACGAAAAAAAACACTTACTCAAATAGTAACTCATAAATCCCAAAAACATAGAAATCATAAACTCATTAACTACAGAACTCAAAAACTCATTAACTCACCAACTTAAAAAACTCAAAAACTCATAAACGATAAAACTCAAAAGCTAAAGAACTCACAAACTCATGATAACAGACATCACAACCAGAGCAAAAACATTCTTCGCCAAGCCCATTTTTCACGACCGCCGCACCATTCTGTGGTTGTGGGTCGGTCTTTCGGTTCTAGCAGCATTATTAAAGTACAACCGCACCGATAACAATTTCCGCATCTTCCGAGGCGTGTTTTGGCATACGCTGCAAGGCACATCGCTCTACGAAGCCTACCCTGCCGAATACTTCGATGTTAACCATTATGGACCACTCTTTTCGCTCATCATAGCTCCCTTTGCGGTGATCCCCATACCAATAGGCATGGTGTTTTGGTGCATCGCCCTTTCGTTAACCCTCTATTTCGCCGTAACGCGAAGCACATTCAGCAGCTGGCAGCAGATGTTTGTGCTTTGGTTTTGTTCCGAAACCCTGCTCACGTCGCTCTTCATGCAGCAGTTCAACATCGCCATAGCCGCCATCATCATCGCCAGTTACGCCCTCATAGAGAAAGAACGCGACTTTTGGGCGGCCTTCCTCATCGTACTTGGCACGCTGGTTAAGCTCTATGGCATTGTGGGCTTGGCCTTTTTCTTCTTCTCACGGCATAAGGGCAAGTTCGTTTTGTCGTTGCTTTTCTGGGGCGTGGTGTTGTTCGTTGCACCGATGATAATCAGCAGTCCGGCCTACGTAGTGAGCCAATACCACGAGTGGATGGTGTGTTTGGTAGAGAAAAACGGCGAAAACCTGGCCTCGGTGGCGCAGAACATCTCGGCATTGGGAATGGTTAGGCGCATGTTGGGCAGCCCCGAATACTCCGACTTGTGGCTGCTTACGCCTGCACTCATACTCTTCGCCCTACCCTACTTGCGCGTCAAGCAATGGCGCAACGAGGGTTTCCGCCTCACGCTGCTGGCATCGGTGTTGCTTTTCACAGTGCTTTTCAGCACCGGCAGCGAGTCCAGCTCGTACATCATTGCCCTAAGCGGCGTGTGCGTATGGTATTTCGCCGCCCCTTGGCAGCGCAGCAAGCCCGACATTTGGCTGATGGTCTTCGTCTTTTTGTTGTCGAGCATGGGTTCGTCCGACCTTTATCCACGCACCATCAGGCACGAATACATCCAAGCTTTCTCGCTCAAAGCCCTCCCTTGCCTCATCGTTTGGCTGAAACTGTGTTGGGAAATGGCAACAAAAGAATACGGGCCGAACAGCAAACCCTAGCAGCCGCACCCCCAAACACTACCGGCCTCACCCTCAAACCCTCTCAGCCTCACCCCCAACCCCTCTCCAAAGGGAGAGGGGCGTGATGTGTCTTGCGGCTTTGAAGCTAAGAAAATGGCGTGTTGCAAGATGAAAAACAGACGAGATATAATACGTTCCTATCAACATTTGGATAGAAATAAAAACTAAAACGCATGTCATTCCCCACCACAAACAGCAAAGCATATCACGCCCCTCTCCCTTTGGAGAGGGGTTGGGGGTGAGGCTTTTTTATCCTTTTTTGTTCCTATACACCACATTCAGCAGCAAAAAGTTTATTGGAACAGCGATGGCCATCACCACGATTGGAGCCAACCACTTGCTCACTTCGAGCCAAAGGAAGAGGTTGAGCAAGCCTATCTCCATGAGATAATTAACGATATGACTGCCCACAAAGCCCACGACGTTGCCGCGCGTGGCCTTACTTTGGAAAGTGAAATAGGTGGTTAGCACATAGTTGGCCAACAAGCCAACCACATACCCCACCGTGTAAGACACGCTCGCACCCACAACAAGCAGGCAAAGGCAATACACGCCATAGTGCAAGCCCGTGCATATCGCCCCAACAATGCCGAAGCGAAACACGCGCCAAAAGTGCGAACGAAAGGCAGGATGCCCCTGCCACCAGCCCTTAAACCTTTGTGTCGTCGTCATCGCCCACTATCTCGCGGATGTTAAACAAAGGCCGGTTCTTCACCTCGGTGTATATCTTGCCCACATAAACGCCAACCACGCCGATAGACAACATGATTACGCCGCCTATCAACCACAAACTCAACATGATGGAAGCCCAACCGGGATAGGCTGTGTGCACAATGAGGGCATGGACAACGTAGATGCCTGCCACCAAGCTGAGGAACAAGAAGAAGAAGCCTATATATAATATAAGGTATATCGGCCTTACAGAAAACGATGTGATGCCATCAAGGGCAAGCGACAACATTTTCTTCAGCGTATACTTAGATGTGCCTGCCGTGCGCTCGCTGATAACATCGTCTACCGTGCTGCTTTCCAGCCCAATCATGGGTATCAGCCCGCGCAGGTACAGGTTGCGTTCGCCATAACCGGCCAGAATGTCCAGCGCGCGGCGGCTCATCAGCCGGAAGTCGGCATGGTTAAACACACTTTTCACGCCCATCTTCGATTGCAGCTTGTAGAAAGCCAGGGCCGAGAGGCGTTTGAACACGGGGTCGGCCTTGCGCGAAACCTTCACGCCATACACGATGTCGCTGCCCTCGCGATAATGTTGCAGCATGCGCGGAATGGCATCTAGGTCGTCTTGCAGGTCGGCATCGATGGTTATCACCACGTCTGCCCAATGCCTGGCGGTGAGCATGCCGGCCATGATGGCACTTTGGTGCCCCACGTTTCGGGCCAAGTTGATGCCGCGCACATAGCGGTTTTCGCGCTGGTGCCGGCAAATAAGTTGCCAAGTGGCATCGGTGCTGCCGTCGTTCACAAACACCATCATGCTCTCTGCCGACACATCGCCCGCGCTAACCAGTTTTTTGAGCAACGTTGTGAGCCGTGCCACCGAAGTGTCGAGCACTGCTTCTTCGTTATAACAAGGCAAAACGATGGCCAACCTCATTGCTTGTCCTCCCCCAGCTTACGTTTCACAAACTCGGTGTAGCCTATAAATTCGGCATCGCGCCGCTTCAGCATCTTTATCAGGCGGTCCAGTCGGTTCACCATGTCGCGCCCGCTATGGTTGCGAATGATGAAAGGCATGCGATATTCGGGGTGTTCCTTGAGGTCGTAGAACTCCCAAGGGTGGAAATAGGTAACAAAATAGCCGTCGTGTCGCAGCACGCGCCGCGTCATGGCATTGTAAAGCCATTGCGGCAGGTTGTGTAACGACAGCCAGAACAGCGGAAAGCGCAGCCAAGGCGTTACCGAAGCGGGAATTTGCATCACCCCACCCTTCATAAACCAGCGGCGCGGCGTGGTGAGATGCATGTAACGCCCGGGAACGAACGCCGGATTGAGCGAGGAATTGTACAGATAACCCGCTTTTTCCAGTGCTTCGTCGCTCACGGGGAACATTCGTGGCTGGCGATAGCCATGCATTGACACGCCCGCCACGCGTTCCAGAATGTTTTTAGACCGCCATACGTCTTCTGGCACGGGCCTCCAATGGTCCACGCCGTGGCAAGCCACCTCGTGTCCCTCGTCCATGATGCGGCGAATAAGCCGTGGAGCCTGCTCGGCAAAATTGCCCGTGCAGAAGAAAGTGGCGCGAACGCCGTTTGATTTCAAGCAATCCAGTATGCGTGTTGTGCCTTCCACCGACACGCGCATGCCCTCTTCCAAGCTGATGTCCACGCCATGTTCGCGCGGCACGTCAAACTCTTCGGTGTCGAAGCTCAGCAATATCAGCTCTTTTTCTTTTGTTTGCATACTGCAAAGTTACAAATTTATCGGCAACATGCGCATTTTTCGTAAGCACAACATGCGGTTTATGCCAAAAAGAAATGTCACTTAGGAAAATGTCACTTGCCATTGGGTTGGTTCTAAAAACATCTTGACCAGCATACACTACGCCAGTTTGGGTTAATAACCTGTCATTATGCCAACTATCGCGAAGCCGTAGTTGAATCAATCACCCTCTCATCGCGACAAAAGACTTCACAAAAAGAGTTGTTTATTATCCCGAACTGGCGTATACACTGCTCATTGGTGCGCAAATCTCACCTTTGCCACGATGGGAGAAATAGTACACACACCCATAGCAATGGCGCAATTAAGAAATATTAAGCCTAAAAAGATTTGCAAATAAAAAAAAAATGGCTACTTTTACCACAAAATGATTAACGAGGTTTTTGTAAGGAGAAGGGAGTAAGGAGGATGTAGTAAGAAGAAAGGAGAAAGTAGTAAGGAGAAAGGTGGTTGGCAGAAAGCAATAAGTAGCAAGCAACAGCCGCACTTTGCCTTATGAAAGCGAATGGTTATAAAACAAAGAAAAGAAAACATGAAGATACTAGCGTTACAGCTGTTATGCCTCATTTGCATGCATTGCCATTGCAATGCACAGGCTGCATCGTCGCTGCCAAAATACCAAACATGCGAAAACAAGGGCGAACTTCAGCAAAGCGACTCCACCAGAGAGAACAACGAGCCAAGCTATAAGGTTCTTTCTGTTGAGAACATGGGCAGGCTGCGATGGACAGGCAAGGCGTTTACTGGACAACAAAAGAAAAAAGCGAACACATGGCTTATGCGCCAGGCGATAAAAGGCATGGATGCCAAATGGTTTAAGCATGCCCTTTGGCTTGCAGAGAAAGATGTTTGCGTGCTCAATGACAGCCTTGAGAAAGATTGGATGACCATCATTGCCGTGAAGTCGGCGGAAAAAGGGTGGAACATCAGCAACACTGGCAAGCCTTATTTCATAATAGACGAATGCAAAGCACCCCTGTACGCCGTTCCATACTTCATAAACGGAAGGGCCTACTTTGTCTGCTTTGTCGTGAGGTTCAGCATTGTAGGCAACCAGCTGCGGCCAAACATAGACAGGGAAGCCCTGTACGAGAATGTGTTGAAGCCGCTCATCGTTGAGAAATTTCCATAAAAGGGCGGCGTGCGTAGCGGAAAGGACGCGAATGACAGTCAAACAAAAGCAATTCCTTATGATGAGGTAGTCTTGACTTTCTCTTTCTTTCCTCTTTTTCGTTAGCATTTAGAATTCATCATTACGCTAACTACCGCCCACATTACGATAAAACAATGTGCAAAAGGAGTTGCTCCTTATCTAGAAC
>CAJPTO010000048.1 GCA_905373605.1 uncultured Prevotella sp. | reverse complement strand
GTCGTGGCACAGCTGGGACTGGTGGACAGGCCGTGGGCAGACAAGATTGCGCTGGGCTTTACCTACAGCCACGAATATGCACAGGTGCAAAACGCCAACCTCATGAAGATTGTCTTCGGGCGCAAACACCGCAAGGCCGAAGGCATCACGCCCTCGTTCACCTACGTTAAACGCAACATGCTTGTGCCAAGGCTCGACTTTAACCTCATGGCCAAATATGATGTGGTGACAACTAACAACATCGACACCGCCGCACGCACGTATAACTGGGCCGGCGAGTACATATCGAAGGCCACACAGGGCGAGGGAATTGCCACCATAGCACAATATCGCGGCTATACGGCTACGGCTGTGGCCAATGTGAAGTATCGCTGGCAACGCCGCCACTTTCTGTCGCTGAACAACACTTACAGCAATTACAACCGAAAAACTACCGACAACGTGGCCAATGCCGCCATGCAGAGTGCTTCGCTCTACATGCGGCGCAAGAACATCAAAGACATTGTGGGCTTGGAATATAAGTTCGTGCCCAACGAACATTGGAACGCGCTGCTCATGGCCAAATATTTCTACACGCAGGTGCATGGACCAGTGAACGTTTCAACCACCGTTGGCCACAACCGCTATGAAGAACAAGAACGAAAAGCCGATGCCTTGGGCTTCGGTGCGGCAGCCACATGGCATGTATCGCCCAGTTGGCAGGTTAAAGGCTCGTTCGAACGCACCGCCCGCCTGCCAAACGTGCGCGAACTGTTCGGCGACGGCGACTATGAGCAAGGCGAAGCGCGGCTGAAACCCGAACGAAGCCTGAACATCAATCTCAACTTGATGTACGAACACCGGTTTGCCGATGCGCACTTGCTGAGCATGGAGCTGGGATTTAACAACCGCAACATACGCGATTACATCATTCGCACCATCAGCACACGCGGTACGGCCATCAGTACCAATCATGGACGGGTGCTGGGTTATGGCCTGGACATCACCACACGTTATGCTTATCGCAACCATTTGTCGATAAACGCGGCCTATGCTTTGCAAAGCATGCGCAACCGCGAACGCCTTACTGCCCAAGGTGCGGCATCGCAAACCTACAACGACCGCGTGCCAAACCTGCCTTACAGCTTTGGCAATGCCGATGTAACCTATCGCCTGCACAATGTTTTGGGCGAGGGCAACACCCTTAGCGCCACCTACGGCCTGCAATATGTGCACCGTTTCTTTAGATCGTGGCGCAGCGAGGGGGCACAGCTCTACATTCCCGAACAGCTATCGCACGATGCCAGCCTGGTTTATTCGCTCAAAGGCGGCCGATACAACATCGCACTTGAAGCCAACAACTTTACCGATGCACGCCTTTACGACAATTATAGTTTGCAAAAACCAGGCCGAAGCTTCGCGGCTAAGTTCAGGTATGTGCTATATAAGGGGAGAAACCGATAGGAAATAAAAGAGATGAGGAGAAAAGGAGATGAGAAGTTAAGCCAAATGCAGTGCGGCATCAGCCATTTTTTCACCTTTTCACCCTTTCACCTCTAGGCGTTAATGTAGCAGAGCGGCTAGTAGTCTTGCCAACTTGTTAACTCGTCAACTCAACAACTCATAAATTCACAAACAATGAACAACAGAACAAAGACAATCACGCAAAAGATGGTGTTTGCTGTGCTTGCAATACCGATGCTTGTGTCGGCAACCGCTTGCAGCAGCAACGACGATCTAGCAGACAACACCACCAGCGTAACCACAAAAGGCCACTGGGTGCTGGCTGCACGCACACCAAACAGCACCGAATATATGTTACATGCCGAAGAGATAGAAGGTAAAACCATCAACCTCAACGACAAGCAATATAACCGTTTGGAGATGCCCAACGTGCATTACACATGGCTTTTCCGCAAAAACATCGCCATTGGCATGAGTTATCAGCAAAGCGACCCTGGCGTTGGCTATGGCTTTTCGCTGCAAAGCGACCTCTCGCTTAAGGAGTTGGGGCAATTTCTTGTCACCAACCGCTTTACCAACTACGACTTCTTCGACGACAACACCTTCATAACAAGCGTTGGCGGACAGGTTTCTGCCGACGGCGAACGAAACGATGGTGCCACATTCGAGTTTTGGGATGTGAAGCCTACAGGCATAAAACGCCACCACGTTAAAACCATCTGGACCGAAGACATCACCAAAACAGACGAGCAAATAACCTTTTCGAGCATCGTCAACATGGGCGATGGCACTTTCCTTTCGGCCATGGTGAAGTCGAGTTTTCGCGAAAGGGGCGGCGACACGGGCGGCTCGAGCGTCGGCGAAGTGAAGTATCCAGACAGCTGTTGGGTGGTGCGGATGGACACCACACTAAAGGTTAAGAACATCTATGCAAGCGATAAGCTGTCGTATGCCGCCGGACAATACCGCGCACAGATGTTCCGCGAGGTGCTTAAGGCAGGCGATGGCACGGTGTATGTGTTCTCCAACGCCTTTAATGCCAAGACAACAAGGCGCGCCGGCGCACTGCGTATCGTGGCTAATGCCAACGAGTTCGACCCCGATTACTATTGGGACATACAGACAGCGGCTAATGGTTACAAGTTTCGACGCGTGTGGTTCCTCACCGACGACAAGTTCTTGCTGGAGATTTACAACGACTATATGGTGGGAATAATGGGTCCGGGACACCAGTTTGTCATCGTCGACATGAGCGAAAAAAAACTTACATGGCTTAAAGGATTGCCGGCTAAGGGCGACATCGTGTCGGGTTCGGAGAGCGGAGGCGTGCCTTTCTTCAGCAAAGGATTCCTCTACATGCCCATAACCAAGCGCGGCGAAGACGCTTCTATATATAAGGTGGACATCAATACCGCCGAAGCCAAGAAGATTACCACCATCGTGGGCGCAGAAGAGATACGTTCCATTGGATACCTGGAATAGAAAAGGGGCACAACCCCAATATCATAAACACAATCAATCATTTTTAATTTTTATCAACACAATGTTCAATTTCAACAAGTTCAAGTTTGCATGCATGGCCATCGCTGGCGGAATGCTCACTTCGCTTGCAGCTTCGTGCGGTAGCGACAACGACGACAACAATAACAACAATGGCCGAAAAGAGGTTACACCCTCCGAAGTGAAGTTTATCGTTACGGCCGACGACGTGACAAAAGACCTCAGGGGTGGTGCTTACATGCAGGTGTTTACCAACATCGAAGATGCTTCTCGCCGAGATGTGAGCATCTATGGCGAGAAAGAAGGCACGGTGTTTAGCCCCGATGGCTTTACGCAGGTGAACTACAACCACAACACCAACGTGTTTACAGGGCACATCTATGCCAAGGGTGCATCGCAACAAGGCGGTATCGGACAAGCAGGAAAGCGCACTAACGGTCTTCGCACCTACACTTTCAACGGCACTACGCTTACCGGCGGCACACCATTTGTGTTAGATGGCTTCGGCAATACGGGCGTTTACGGCAACTATACCTACGCTGCCAACGGCGGTGAACCGAAAGTGGTGCGCGTTAAGGCCGACGGACAGGGCGAAGTTATCAACATCGACTTCTCCAAATACCAAATAAATGGCTCCAATCCGCAAATATCGGGCATCGTAGACCTGGGCAACAACCAGGTGGCAATGGCTGTTGACTATGCCGACCGTGACAGTTTTGCTGTGGCTTTCGCCGACTACGACCTCAAAGTGAGCAAGGTTATCTTCTCTACTAAGGCCGGACACTCCAAGGCTGGCCGCAAGGCTACTCGCTACAGCCAGCTTGTTAAGGATGCCGAGGGCAACCTTTATGCGTTCGGCGGCACGGCAACACACGATGAAAAGTGCGTGGCTGTGAAGATTAACAAAGGCACACAAGAGTTTGACGAGAGCTATGTGCTGGATGTGAACAAGCTTACCGGCGGCTATCGCGTGCGCAAGGTGTTCTTCATCAGTGGCGATAAGTTCCTCGTAGAACTCTTTGCCGAGAAAGGTAAATCGGAAAACATGGGCGAAACGGGCAAATTCCTCGTGGCCAACATGGGTGCTAAGACGCTAACAGAAGTAACTGGCCTGCCAGAGAGAATAGCTGGTGCCTACATTGGATGGGGCGATAGCTACAATGGCAAATTCTATTTGCCGGTAAGTGCTGGAACGGGCTTGCTGCGTAACGCTGAAAAGAACCTCACCCCCACCGTTTATGCCATCGACCCCGCTACGGCTAAGGCCTCCGTATTCATGACCTTGAAGCAAAGCAACATCATTAAGGGCTTCACCATCGCCACGAAATAAGGGCAATGGGGCTGTAACAGCTTCATAACAAACGTAAAAACGGCATGCCACCTGGGTGCAGGCGGCATGCCGTTTTCATTAAAGGCTGGTCCGAAAAGGGGAGCTATTGCCATGTTCCTTGGCCTTTCACTTTTCACCTTTATATTACGAAAGGTGGCACATGCTTTCGCCCATGTCGACGGAAACACGCACGGCACGGGGCGGATACAAGCAAAAATATGGCGTAACGTACCATAAACGGTAACGGGAAATGTGCACCCTTTTTCAGGACAAGCTTCTTAACAAACACAAAAACATCACGATGAAACATGTATTTTTAATGCTCCTTACAGCCGTTTTCGGCTTAGGAGCCACCGCCACACCGCGCCTTTCGGCTGCAATGCTCAACGACAATGCCGCTGTCACCCGTATTCACGACGACAAGCAGCCACGCCTTACCCCCAAGCAGGCCACCGACAACCTGGTGAAAGAATTGGGTTTGAACGGCAAGCAGGCCAAAAGGCTGCTGAAACTCAACAAACAGTATGCCGCGCTCATCGCCAATCCGCGCTTTAAGGGCAGGCCTCAGCCAGCCGATACCAGCAAGGCTATTGACTTAGACGCACGCACGGGAGCTTCACCTAAAGCCGACAAGGCCAACGTCAATGAGCACAACGAGGGCAAGGATGCCCAGCAACACGCCCCCAACGCCAAGGCCAATCACCACGCTGATACCTCGGCAGAAGACGTGAAGGCACACATCAGGCAGCAACACCAAAAGCGAAACGCATATAATGCCGAACTGCAAAAGATTCTCACCCCCGAACAGTATAAGCTGTATCTGGGCAAGTAGGGGGTCTATAGGTTGATGTTGCACCGTCCGACTTAAACGGCCTCGGTGTCTGTAAGCATCTAAACAAACAGCATGCAAGCACCATACGGGGCTTCGTCTACCTACTATGACGAGTGGATAGCCATCAATAGCAAACAACATCATTTTTTCGAGCAACACAATTTATTGGTGGGTAGCCATCAATAGCATACAACATGCAAGCAACATGCCTTGCGCCAACTGCCGCGTTGTGGTTGGCGCAAGGCTTTTCTCTTCGGCCACAGGCGGCTAAGTCTTTCTACATCTTCATTGCTGTTGGCGCAAGGCAATTACCATTTAACAGCAAACATCTCGCGTTTGCGCCCAACTATAGTGCATTTTCTAGCAACCTTGGTGCATTTACGTACATCATTGAACGATATGTGTACATCCCTTCGCCCTTTAATGCATAACTTTGTGGCAGAAACCCAAATTTATTCAACAAACATCAAACAATGAACTTACATCTTTTACACAACAGCAAGCTGTATGCCGCCTTTCTCTGCGTCAGCCTTGCCGCCCACTAGCAAAACCCAATGCAAGTAATAAAACTTCCAATACACAAGAAACAATGAGAAAAAGCAATGTTCTAGCCTGCGCCCTTGCGCTATTCTGCATCACAGCCACAGCACAACGCAAGGCCGCCGTGCATGGTTATCCCATATCGCCCGTGCCTTTCACCTCGGTAAAGGTTGGTGCGGGCTTCTGGGCACAACGTCTTAAGGCCAGTAGAGAGGTGACAATACCACTGGCTTTCAGCAAATGCGAAGAGAGCGGACGCTACACCAACTTCGTTAAGGCCGCAAACCCATCGGATACCATCAAGGTGGGCGGACTGCCTTTCGACGATACCGACGTGTATAAAACCATCGAGGGGGCCAGTTACATTCTCCAAACCTATCCCGACAAGCGGTTGGAAGGCTATATCGACAGCGTTCTGGCCATCGTTGCCGCTGCACAAGAACCCGATGGATACCTCTTTACAAGCCGAACGATGAACCCTAAGCACCCACATGCATGGGCTACGGGCAAGCGTTGGGAGAAAGTGGAGAACCTTAGCCACGAGTTTTATAACCTCGGCCACATGATTGATGGTGCTGTGGCCCACTATCAGGCCACAGGCAAACGCAACTTCCTCGACATTGCCATGAAATATGCCGACTGTGTGGCGCGCGAGATTGGCGATGGACCTAACCAAGTGGCGCGCGTACCAGGACATCAGATTGCCGAAATGGCCTTAGTGCGCCTCTATCTGGCCACAGGCCAAAAGAAATACCTCGACTTGGCCAAATATTTCCTGGACAAACGCGGCTATACCTCGCGAAAAGACGCATACAGCCAAGCACACAAGCCCGTTATTGAGCAAGATGAGGCCGTGGGACACGCCGTTCGTGCCACCTACATATATGCCGGAATGGCCGATGTGGCCGCCATAACAGGCGATTCGGCCTATATTAAGGCCATAGACAAGATATGGCAGAACATTGTTAGTAAGAAATACTACATCACGGGCGACATCGGGGCCAAGCACGAGGGCGAAGCTTTCGGCGCAAACTACGAACTACCCAACATGTCGGCTTATTGTGAAACGTGTGCTGCCATTGGTAACGTCTATGTTAACCACAGGTTGTTCTTGCTTCACGGCGATGCCAAATACTACGATGTGCTTGAACGCACGCTTTACAACGGACTTATCTCCGGCGTTTCAATAGACGGAGGGGCGTTTTTCTACCCCAACCCGCTCGAGTCGCACGGCCAACACCAACGCCAACCGTGGTTTGGTTGCGCTTGTTGCCCGTCTAACATCAGCCGTTTCATTCCCTCGTTGCCGGGATATGTGTATGCCGCCGCCGGCCGCAACGTGTATGTGAACCTCTTCATGCAAAACAAGGCCAACATCGACGTGCAAGGAAAGGGCGTAGAGCTAAGCCAAACCACCGACTATCCGTGGAATGGCGACATCACCATCGGCATAAACCAGAACAAGGCGGGCCAATTTGCACTGCACATACGCATTCCCGGATGGGTTAGGGGCGAGGTGGTGCCATCAGACCTCTACCGTTTTTCAGACGGAAAACAGCTGGGATACACCGTGAAGGTGAACGGACAGACCGTTACTTCGCAACTGGTGAAAGGCTATATGGTGATTAATCGCAAGTGGAAAGCCGGCGACAAGGTGCAGGTGCACTTCGACATGGAACCGAGAACCACTAAGGCCAACACCGCCGTTGCGGCCGACTTGGGACGCGTGGCCTTTGAAAGAGGTCCGTTGGTGTATTGTGCCGAGTGGCCCGACAACAGCTTCGATGTGCTCAATGTGCTGGTAAACCAACACCCGAAAGTGGATATTACCGAACGTCCCGACCTGCTTAACGGCCTGAAACAGCTTGTTACCGACGCCCAAACGTTGAAATTCGACGCCGAAGGCAACCTCGTGGCCGACAAAGTGCGGCTAACGCTCATACCTTATTACGCTTGGTGCCACCGCGGACCAGGAAATATGGCCGTATGGCTGCCACAAGACCTCATGGCTACGCGCCCAACGCCGGCTGAGACGCTTGCATCGCGTAGCAAAGTAACGGCTTCGCACACCACGCCTGCGCTATCTGCCGTTAACGACCGCCTTGTTCCCACCGATGGCAACGACCGTTCGGTGACACATTACCAATGGTGGCCCAAGAAAGGCACCACCGAATGGGTTGTTTACGACTTCCCACAGGCGCAAAGCGTTAGCACGGCTTCCGTATTTTGGTACGATGACGGACCCTGGGGCGGATGTCGCGTGCCAAAAGCGTGGAAAATGTACTACCGAAACGACAGCGGACAATGGCTGCCCGGTGAAAACACCAGCAACTACGGCACGGTGAAAGGAAACATGAACACCGTAAACTTCAAGCCCGTAAAGACAAGTGGCGTGAAGATTGAGGTGCAATTGCCCGAACAAAACTCATCGGGCATCTACGAATGGGAAGTGCGGTGACAGCCACCGCTAAGTATGTTGTAAGACAGATTTATTAAATCACAGACATACATGCAAAGAACAAACGTCATCAGACTGCTTCTTATACCGATTGCTTTTGCGCTGAGTGCCACAATGGCCTCGGCGCAAAAGCCGGCAAGCGTATTCATTGTAGCCGGACAATCGAACGCCGAGGGGCGGGCATCCACCAAAGAGTGTCCCCATTACCTTGCAAAAGGCTACAAACATCTTAGGCATGCCTTTGTAAGAACGGAACAAAACGGCCGCTTTGGCCACTTTTCATTGGGTAAAACCTTTGCTTTCTGCGATGTTGTGAACCACTTCATCGACCAAAAGGCCACCACCGACTTCTATGTTGTGAAGTGTACATTTGGCGGAACGGCCATTACACCAGGACAAACCGAAGCTGGAAAGCCCATTTGGTATGCAGACAGCACTTGGCTTGCGCAAAACAAGCCGCACAACAGCACCAATGAGGGCATGTCGTTGGCCCTTTCGCTAACCCAGGGATTTGAGAAGTGTGCAGAGAAAACGCTCAGCAAGCTGAAAGAAGGTTACGATGTGAAAGCCGTCTTGTGGCATCAGGGGGAAAGCGACCGCTCTAAACCACAACAATATTACGACAACTTCAAGCAACTGATTAACTTTGTGCGTAAAGAGGTGTATGCCGTTACGGGAAAAGAAAAAGACAAACGCCTGCCTTTCATCATTGGCACTGTGCCCAGAGCTTCGCGACAGTACAACCCGATGATTGAAGAAGCGCAACGCAAGTTGGGGAAAGAACTGCCCAACGTGCATGTGGTGGACCTTAGCGATGTGAGTTTGCAAGCCGATGTGCTGCATTTCGATGGCAAAGGAACCGAGGTTGTGGGTAAGCGCATGTTGGAAAAGCTGGTGGAACTAGGCCTAGCAGACGCGTCTGCCGATGCAACGCCTAACACGAAAGCTTGCGAAGCGCGCTAGTTGTATACGAACTAACGCTACAAGCAGCCTTGTAGCCACACTACAAGAGCCTTGTAGCCCCACTACAAGCATCTTGTAGCCACACTACAAGCATCTTGTAGCCACACTACAAGCATCTTGTAGCCACGCTACAAGCAGCTTTGTAGCGTGCGCGATGCACCATTTGCGGCTGAAAAGTAGTGGACATCACCGCTACAACACTGTTTTGCCGCTGGCTAATGCAGCTGTATTGCAGGCCCTATAGTGCTTTCAACCCTGCATGTTGTATGGTATGGTCGTGTTCTTCTTGGTTTGGAAACACAAAGACAACGAGCCATTCTCTATTTATTGAAACATAAAAGTCAAGACGACCTCAACGAATGAACAAGAGCTTCATCCTTGCTTGCACCCTAACTTGCCTCTCGGCCTCGGCACAAAAGGCAAACGTGTTCAGCATCAGCACCACCGAGCGGCACCAAGAGATAGACTGCTTCGGAGCTTCTGATGCCTGGAGCATGCAATTCTTTGGAAACATCGCGCAACCTGTGCAAGATAATGTGGCTAGGTGGCTTTTCTCGTCCGAAACAGACGCGAAAGGAAATCCCGAAGGCATTGCTCTTAGCCTTTGGCGGTTTAACTTAGGGGCGGGAAGTGCCGAACAAGGCGACAGCAGCTGCATCAACAGCGGGACGCGCACCGAGTGTTTCCTGGGCAACGATGGCCTTTACCACTGGGATAAGCAGGCCGTGCAATGCCAGTTCTTGAAAAAAGCTAAACATTTTGGCGTTCCTTATCTGCTGGCCTTTGTTAATTCGCCGCCAGTACACTTTACCAAGAACCATCTAGCAACGAATACGGGACGCGACGGCACATTTAACCTCAGAGAAGACCGCTACCAGCACTTCGCCCGCTTCATGGCCGAGGCCATACAAGGGCTGAAAAGGGTGCATGGTGTGGAGATTAACTACATATCGCCCGTGAACGAACCCGATGGACACTGGAATTGGTTGGGGCCGAAGCAAGAAGGTACGCCTGTAACCAAAAGCGAGATTGCACGCATTGCCCGACTTCTTGACGGCGAACTGCACAAAAGGCAGATGGATACGCGCATCATCATACCCGAATCGTCGGACTATCGCTGCATGATGGCCACACACATGACTGGTCCGGAGCGCGGATACCAAATACAATCGTTCTTCTCGCCCGACAGCACCGACACCTACGTGGCCAACCTGCCACATCTGGCTCCGCTAATGGCAGGTCATAGCTATTGGACCACCACACCGCTTCAGTATATGAAAGCCTGTCGCGAGGCCCTTCGCGACAGTCTGAAGAAATACGGCGCACACTTTTGGCAAACCGAAGTGTGCATCATGAGCAACGACACCGAGATTGGTGGCGGACATGGCTTCGACCAAACGATGAAAACTGCCCCTTACGTGGCGCGCATCATCCATCACGACCTGGTGCTTGCCGATGCACGCAGCTGGCAATGGTGGAGAGCTGTTGGCGGCGACTATAAGGACGGACTGCTTTTTCAATATCGTGAGCCGCAAGCTGTGGCAGACACCATCGTAGATTCGAAGCTGCTGTGGGCATTAGGCCACTACAGCCGCTTCGTTCGGCCAAAGGCAGTGCGGCTGGGCGTTACAAAGAACGGCGACACAAGCACAGAAAAGGCCACAGACCCCAACGCTTTGATGTGTTCGGCTTTTGAAAACGCCGACGGCAGCCAAGTGGTGGTTGTCATCAACTATGCACAACAGCCCCAAACAGTGAGCATCGATGGGCTTAAGCGGGGCAACTGGCGCGTCTACCGCACATCCGATGCTCCCAATGAGAGCCTCACACTTGTTGGAAAACTGCAGAAACTAGCCAACATCACCATCCCCGCCCGCTCGATTACAACGATAACAAACATGAGAATGAAATGAAAAGAACCCTTACACCGTTTATCTTCCTGCTTCTTGCGGTGCTTTCGGCCTTTGCCAAGCCGCAATCGTTCTGCTTTCAGCAGCACGAACGCATCGGCGTGTCGGCATTGGCCGGCGAACAGCCTGTGGCGTATGCCGCCCTCGAGATGGTTGCTGCCGATTTCAGGCGTGTGTTGAACGCCAAACTGATACAAGTGGGCACAGGCGAACGCATCATTGTGGGCACGCTCAACGATAAGCTCAAGGCCTATTGCGACAAAACAGACATCGAATACCTGCAAACCCACCGCGAAGGCTTTGTCCTTAAAGTGCTGTCGCCCCAAAAACTGCTCGTTGTGGGCAGCGACAGCCACGGCACAGCTTACGCATTGCTCGAACTTTCGCGCTTGGCGGGCGTGTCGCCTTGGGAATGGTGGGCCGATGTTGCGCCGAAAACCATCAAAAAGCTTGAATTGCCCGTGGGATTTGTAGACAGGCAGGCGCCCTCGGTGGCATATCGCGGCATCTTCATCAACGATGAAGACTGGGGACTGATGCCTTGGAGCTACACAACGATGGAACCTGGACACGAAAAGGGTGTTGTTGGCCCGAAAACCACCGAGCGCATTTTCCAGCTTCTGCTGCGATTGCGAGCCAACACCTATTGGCCGCCCATGCACGAATGCACAAAGCCCTTTTTCCTTACGTTAGGAAACAGGGATGTGGCAAGATATTATGGCATCTACATTGGCGGATCGCACTGCGAACCGATGGCTTCTAGCACGGCCGCCGAGTGGGGAATAAGGGGCAAAGGCGAATACAACTATGTTACCAATAGCGCAAACGTGCGCCGCTTTTGGGAAGAAAGGCTCCGCGATGTGGCACACCAAGAGATTGTTTACACGTTGGGAATGCGCGGCATTCACGATGGAGCGATGAACGGCGCAAAGACATTGCAAGAACAAAAGCGCGTGCTTACAGAGGTGTTTGCACACCAACGCCAGATGCTTGCGCAACACGTTGACAGCGACTTAACGCGAATACCCCAAGTGTTCATCCCATATAAAGAGGTGTTGGACGTATATCGCGAGGGATTGCACGTGCCAGAGGATGTAACGCTGATGTGGTGTGACGACAATTACGGCTACATACAAGCCCATAGACATCGCCTCTGGCAAGATTAATGTGCACAACGAACACTTCTTCCGCAACCTCGATAACCTGCGATTAGTGTGGACGCTGCTCAAAAATGGCGAGCCGATGCGACAGAAAACCTGGACGTTGCTCCAGGGAAAGATGCCCAACTGACCATCCCTTATGGCGAAACAGACAAGCAGCACGAGTGGTTGCTCAACCTTAGTTATGAGCTAAAGCAAGCGCAAGGTCTGCTCGAGGCTGGGCATGTGGCAGCACGAGAGCAACTGGTGGTGGCGCAACCCACCAACCTTTATGCCGACAAGCGCAACCAGCCCACCACCGCAACAGCCCCAACAGTGGCAGACAACGATTACAATTTCCTCATCGTTCGGGGAAATGGCTTCGAGGTTGAAATCAATAAGCACAGCGGAATGCTCACAAGATACAACGTTGATGGGCTAAACCTCATTGCAAGTGATGGAAAACTGGCACCCAACTTCTGGCGCGCACCCACCGACAATGACTATGGAGCTGGGCTGCAACGCGAGTTTGTGGCGTGGAAAGCGCCCGAGATGAAGCTCGAAAAGCTCACGCACAACGTGCAAAATGGTGCTGTTGTCGTTACGGCAAGGCTAAACATGCCCGCGCTCAAGGCCACACTGACACTCAACTACACCATTGATGCCCAAGCCAACATCAGCGTTACGCAAACGCTTGCCACCACTAAGGGCGAGAAAATGCCCGGCATGTCCCGCTTTGGCATGAAGATGGAGATGCCCGCAGCTTTTGCCAACATCGTTTATTACGGCCGCGGACTCGCCGAAAACTACTCCGACCGCAAGGATGCCGCTTTCATCGGCCGATACCAACAAACGGTTGACCAGCAGTTCTACCCCTACATTCGCCCACAAGAAACAGGAACGAAAAGCGACATACGCTTTTGGAAGCAGCTAAACAATGCTGGCAACGGACTAGAACTCACTAGCAACAAGGCTTTTTCGGCCTCGGCGCTGCGTTACACCATAGAAAGTCTCGACGGCGGATGGCATAAGCAGAACACACACGCGCCATTGGTGGAGCAAGCACCGTTCATCACGCTCTGTTTCGACGAGGTGCAGCAGGGATTGGCCTGCGAAAACAGCTGGGGAGCGCGCCCACAAGCACAATACATGGTGCCGTATGCCGACCGTTCCTTTGCCTTTACCATCCGCCCTGTGCGCAATGAGACACTTAACCCCTAAAACCCCACGCATAATGAAACCATCAACACGACTTATGGCATTGGCTTTCGCCCTTCTTACCTGCCTTGCAGTGGCGGCGCAAGCAACAAACAAAAAGCCCGTCACTGGCTCTTTCGAGGCCGGCAACGGCACTTTTCTGCTCAACGGAAAACCTTTCGTGGTGAAAGCAGCCGAACTGCACTATCCCCGAATACCGCGACAATACTGGGAACAGCGCATAAAGCTGTGCAAGGCACTGGGCATGAACACCGTTTGCCTCTACACTTTCTGGAACGCACACGAACCACGAATGAACCAATTCGACTTTACTGGGCAGAACGACCTGCGCACCTTTGTGAAGCTTTGCCAGAAAAACGACATGAAGGTGATACTACGCCCGGGACCATACGTGTGCGCCGAGTGGGAAATGGGCGGACTGCCGTGGTGGTTGCTCAAGAAAAAAGACATCAAACTGCGCGACATGGACCCGCTGTTCATCGAGCGCGTTGACCTTTTCCAGCAGCAAGTGGCACAGCAAGTGGCCGACCTCACCATTGCCAACGGCGGTCCCATCATCATGGTTCAGGTGGAAAACGAATATGGTTCGTATGGGAAAAACAAACCTTACGTGGCTGCCATACGCGACATGCTGCGCAAAAACTTCGGACATAACGTGACGCTCTTCCAATGCGACTGGGCATCAAACTTCCTAGACAATGGATTGGACGACCTCATCTGGACAATGAACTTCGGAACAGGGGCAAACATCGACCAACAATTCGCAAAACTCAAATCGATAAGGCCTAACTCGCCCTTGATGTGCAGCGAATTTTGGAGCGGATGGTTTGACAAGTGGGGCGCAAACCACGAAACGCGGCCAGCAAAAGACATGATTGCAGGCATCGACGAGATGCTTTCAAAGGGCATTTCGTTCTCCTTATACATGACACATGGCGGAACGAACTGGGGACATTGGGCTGGTGCCAACTCGCCCGGCTTTGCTCCCGACGTCACTTCTTACGATTATGATGCGCCCATCAGCGAATCTGGACAAACAACACCCAAATATTGGCTGCTTCGGCAGGCTATGGCCAAGCACATGGGCGGCGAACGCCAAGCAGCTGTGCCACAAACCATCAAGCCCATCAGCATCGGCCGCTTCGATTTCAACGCCGTGGCACCCCTTTGGGACAATTTGCCCGCTCCCAAGCAAGATGTAGCAATCAAGACGATGGAAGAATACGACCAAGGCTTCGGCTCCATACTCTACCGCACAACGCTGCCGCAGACACTTGCGCCTACAACGCTCACCGTTAACGACGCTCACGACTTTGCGCAGGTGTTCGTAGACGGCAATTACATCGGAAAGCTAGACCGACGAAACGCCGAAAGGGAACTGACTCTGCCGCCTTGCCGCGAAGGAGCGCAACTAGACATCCTTGTTGAGGCGATGGGTCGCATCAATTTCGGGCGAGCCATCAAAGACTTTAAGGGAATTACCCAAAACGTTGTGCTTACCGAGCAACGAAATGGCCGAGAATGGACCACCGAACTGAAGAATTGGCAGGTGTTTAACATCGAAGACCAATACCAAACTTACGCCGCCATGAAGTTCCAACCGCTTAAAGGCGTGGCCAAAAGTGCAGAACGACTGCCGCGCGGCGTGTATCGCGCCACGTTCAACGTGAACAAGCCCTCCGACACGTTCCTCAACTTCGAAACTTGGGGCAAGGGTTTGGTGTACGTCAACGGCCATCCAATGGGACGCATCTGGGAAATTGGTCCGCAACAAACGCTCTACATGCCGGGATGCTGGCTGAAAAAAGGGGAGAACGAAATATTGGTGTTCGACATCCTTGGCCCGAAACAGGCGCAATGTGAGGGACTGAAAGAGCCCAAGCTAGACCAACTGCTGGTGAAAAAACGCCAAACGCACCGCGAACCGGGGCAGAAACTGAACCTCGACGGCGAAAAGGCGGCTCTAGAAGCTGCTTTCAAGCCCGGCAACGGGTGGCAAGAACTGAAGTTTGGCGCACCCGTGCGCGGTAGGTATGTGTGCATTGAAGCCCTTAACGCCATTGACGGCAAAGACATTGCCGCCATTGCCGAACTGTACTTGCTCAACGACAAGGGCGAACGCTTGTCGCGCGAGCCCTGGACCGTGCTGTATGCCGACAGCGAAGACATGAACGGGGCGAACCGTTCGGCCGACAAGACCTTCGACTTGCAGGAGTCTACCTATTGGCAAACGGTTTCGGGCACGCCTTTCCCACACGCCCTTGTGCTGGATCTCGGCGCAATGCACACCCTTTCGGCCTTGCAATGCTTGCCGCGCATGGAAGCCGAGGTGCCTGGAGCGATAAAACAGGTGCGCGTGTACGTTAAAGATGCGCCCTTTAAGTTTTAGTATGAAGTTTCTGTGCGTTAGGCTCGACAGCTGCCGCCGGCTTCTTTCGGGTTTCACCTCGCGGTGAACATCCTTGCCTTTGGCTCTGTAATCCCCCTATTGGGGATTACTGGGGCTAGTTCCCATTAGGAAATACTCATGCCGAGCATACTACAAAAAAAGAGGTTCTTTCTTGCGAAAGAACCTCTTTAATGTTGTCCCAGATGGACTCGAACCACCGCTGACAGAACCAAAAACTGTAGTGCTACCATTACACCATGGGACATTGACGGGTGCAAAGGTACTGGTTTTCGGTCATGCCACCAAATTTTCGCCTAACTTTTTTCGGAATACTGCTAAAAAAATGGCTCGGGAAGCTGTCTTTCCCTGCATTCCCCCACCCCGTTTCATATAGGAACGCCACACCCTTTGCTCATTACTATAACACGGGGCCTGCATTCCCCCCACCCCATTTGATATAGGAATGCCATTGGGATGCATCGTAACGCGCACGCAACGCCTTGAAACTTCCCACCATCCTCCCCTCGCCTGCCCTTACATTCCAGTCAAAAACAATCTGATTTTTATCCCGAACTGGCGAAAAAGGGCGAAATCAATGGTTAAATTTGTACCAACAAACGGATGGGGATTTGATAACAAACTAGTGTTTCTCACCCCA
>CAJPTO010000047.1 GCA_905373605.1 uncultured Prevotella sp. | reverse complement strand
CCACTGGTTGCGGCTAACCGAACCCGTTGCGCTGTCGGCATAACCCACAACGTTGATGTTCGAGTTGTTCTCCTTAGCATACTTGGCAACAGCCTGAACGTTAACAAGGTCTTTCTGAGAAGCGATGTTCGTCTTGTCGATGTTGAAGAATACAGAAACCGGTGTGGTAACAAATTCCCTGATGGTCTTTGTTTCAGCAGGTTGTTGGTTAGCCAACATGTTCTTCAGGCGAGCATTCTCGGCAGCAGCATCATTAAGTTGTGCGTTGAGAGCGTCCATTTGAGCCTGCGAAAGAGCCTTAAGAGCGTCAACATCGGGAGTCTTGTTCCAAGTAGCCTTGCCCAAGTTGAAGGTCAGACCCAACTCTGCATAGAGCAAGTTGTCTTTGTCTTCCCATCCACGGTTTACTTTAGCATCCTGAACGGTGTTTCCGAAGGTGCCGTCCATGTCTTCTTCGAAGCGGTTCCAGCCAAGTTCGACGTTGATGCCCACCTTATTGCTAACGCGGAACGTGTTAAGTACACCCACACTGAGGTTCATTGCATAGAGATCGTGCGACATGCTACGGCCAAGACCACCACCCAAGAAAGGAATAACATTCCAAACGCGGTTGGGATTGTAACCACAGAGCATGTTGCTAACGTTAAAGAGCACGTGTTCGTTGAGGTTCCAGTACTTGTTAGAGCGGCTGTTCTCGTCGATAACAGTCTTACCCCAGATGCCTTGCAGCTTTGTACGCAGACCGATGCCAGGAGTGAACCACTTACCAATGGCAATGGCAGCACTAGGGCTAGAACGGAACTTCTTGAAAGGGCTAATGGGGAGATTCTTTCCGTGCTCTTGGTCTGAATACCAAGCATTCCATTCGCCACCAACTTGGATGAACCAGTTGCTCCAGAAGGAGTTCGTAGCCACACTATACTTTTGTACGGGATCCGAATCCTGCGCCATTGATGCTGTTGAAACACCAGCAAGCGCCAATACAATCAATAATTTTTTCATAACTAATTTTATTAATAAGCAATATATATCTTCTCTCTATATTCCTGTACCTACCTAAATACATTGCAAAGTTAGTGATTATTTTCTTTATTTTTTCATGACAAGCGATGAATTTGTGCATTTTAACGAACTTTATGCTGAAATCTTGATTTATTTCAAATGTTTAAAGTGGGTTTTCTAGCCTTTAAGGGGTGAAAAACATAGCCCGCATGTGATGTCACAGGCGGGCTGGAGGTTGTTTTTTGTATGTTTGTGGGTCTAACTCAAAAGGCTTTCCATGTCGGTTTGGGCCAAGATGGCCAATATTTTTTGGCCGTTGGGTGTGTAGTTGACGTTCTCGCAGGCAAAGAGTGCGTTCACCAGGTTTTCCATTTCTTCGTTGCCCAGCACCTGTCCGTAGGGTAGGGCGGCGTTGCGTGCAAGGCTCAAAGCCAATGCCTGGTTGATGTCGTCTTGCAATCCCGCGCCTTTCTCCATTGCCGTTGCCACCATGTCGCGTATCATCTCGGCGGGGTTGATGCCTTCAAGGCCAGCGGGAATGGCATTGACGGCGTAGTTTCGCGCACCAAGGTCGGTGAGTTCGAAGCCCAGGGCCTGCAAGTCGGGCATTATTCGCTGGGCCATGAGGCCTTCGTTGGCCGTGAACTGCACCACTTCGGGGAACATCACCTTCTGCGAAGCTCCCGAACGCTGCGCCACCTGGCGTAGATATTGCTCGAAGAGAATGCGCACATGGGCACGATGTTGGTCGATGAGCATCAGTCCCGACTTAACGGCGGTCATCACGTAGCGGCCTTTGTATTGGTAATGAGCTGGCGACTTGTCTTCAATCATTTGGTTTTTTGCACCCTCTTGTTCGCCGTCTGTCTCGGAGAAAAGGCCTAGGTCGGGTGCGTTGTCGGCCTGCAAGCCCTCATAAAGTTGTTCCCAACGGCTGTTGTTCTTGGCATGGTGGTTCACTTGGGGGGTGTCGTCAAAGGGATTGTAATGTGGGTTATAGTTCACCTTTGGTGCTGCTGCCGTTTCGTTGGGGTTGTAAACGGGGATGTCGGGCTGTCCCTCGGTGTCGAAATCGATGGTCGGCACATCGTTAAAGAGTCCCACGGCCTCGCGAACCGCCGCCGAAAGGATTTGCCACACGGCCTGTTCGTTCTCGAATTTTATTTCGGTCTTGGTGGGATGTATGTTCACATCGATGTCTTCGGGGTTCATTTCGAAGTAGATGAAGTAAGGCACTTGCTCGCCTTGTGGCACCAATCGTTCGAAAGGTAGCATCACAGCCTTGTTGAAATAGGGGTGTTTCATGTATCGACCGTTGACAAAGAAATATTGGTGTGCGCCTTTCTTACGGGCCGATTCGGGTTTCCCCACGAAGCCATGTATCTTGCAAATGGATGTTTCGACGTTGAACGAGAGCAGGTCTTGGCTGATGCGCTTGCCGAAAACATCCACTATGCGCTGCTTAAGAACCACGGTGGGGAGGTTGAAAACCTCGGTTTCGTTGCTGCGAAGGGTGAAGGCGATGTCGGGATACACCAAGGCAATGCGCTCGAAGGCGGTGATGATGTTGTTGAGTTCGGTGGCGTTAGACTTGAGGAACTTGCGGCGAGCCGGGATGTTGTAAAAGAGATTTTCAATCACAAAGTTGCTGCCCACGGGGCATGCGCATGGCTCTTGCCCTGTGAATTGCGAGCCGGCGATGGACAATGCCGTGCCGATGTCTTCGCTTTGGAGGCGCGTCTTAAGTTCCACTTGCGCCACGGCGGCGATGGAAGCAAGGGCTTCGCCCCGAAATCCCATGGTGTTGAGTGCGAAAAGGTCGGACGCTTGTCGTATCTTTGATGTGGCATGGCGTTCAAACGCCAAGCGTGCATCGGTTTCAGACATGCCCCGTCCGTTGTCAATTACCTGCACGGAGGTTTTTCCGGCGTCCAATACGTTCACGTCAATGCGTGTTGCACCAGCGTCAACGGCATTCTCCACCAGTTCTTTGATGATGGATGCAGGCCTTTGTATCACCTCGCCGGCTGCTATTTGGTTGGCCACCGAGTCGGGTAAGAGTTGTATTACGTCGCTCATTGATTGTTTCTCCTTATCTATATATATGGTGTGTTCACATGTTATCCAAAGCAAACGCAGAACGTATCTGAGTTTCTCCTTATCTATATATATGGTGTGTTCACATGGTTGTTGTGCGTTTGGCGGGGCAAGGCACGTGTTGTGTGCGCACTTTTAGCCCAAAAGGCGAAGAAGGATGTAGCCCAAGGCCAGAAAGAATGCCACGAAAAAGAGCACCCCACCGCGGAAAGATGCGCCATAACGCTGCCCACGACCTTGCATACGACTGCCTGGTGGGATGAATGCCCCCCGAAAACGGTCGGCATGTTGCGGCAAATGGCTGGGTGCATCAGGCTTTTCGGCTTGTCCCAACGCTTCTTTGGCGCGCTGCTCAATGGCCTCCAACCGCCTCTTGCGGTCGTCGGCATAGATGTATTCGTGATGAAACCTGCGCGGCTTGCGCATTGAAAACATTCCCATAGGCAGTGTTGTTGGTTGTGGTTGGGCCTCGTGAGAGTGAGGGGCTGTGGCGAGTTGTGGCACAAGGCATAAATGTGCGTGGCACAAGGCATGCTCCAAGAGCAGTGAACCCGCTTTGGGCGGCCTAACATGTCAAGGGCATGGGCTATTTTGCCTTGCTCTTGGGCTTGGTGGTAGCGGCCGATTTCTTTTTTGTAGCCTTCTTGGCAGCTTTTGTAGAGGCCTTGACATTGCTGACCGAAGCGTTAGTTGATGTGCTTGTCGTGTCGGAACCAGAATCGTTTCCTTCGTCCGCGGCCGTCTGTTCGGCCATCTTTTGCTCGCCATTCGTGGTGTTGCTTCCAATGTCAGCGTCATTGTCGGCATCGTCGAGCCGCTGTTTGGGCAGCACTCGTGGCTGAACCTTCTTCAATTCGGTGCCGGCAGCCTTGGGCCGCCATTCGTATAGGTCGTCTTTATTCAGCGGCCGCACATACGAGAACCATCCAAACGACTCCAACTTGTCCTTGCCTGGGGGTATTTGAGTCATGGGGTAGAGGGTTGCTTCGAATTTGTTGGTCCAGATCTTTTGCAGTTTTCGCAGCGGCGAGATGTACATTCTCATGGTGTCGGTCTCAAGATAGTTAAGCCCGATGAGCGTACTGTCCTTGTCGTCTACCGAGTAATAGATGGAGCGAACGTTGCTGATGGCATCATTTCGGCGCACATTTCCTTCTACGAAATAAGAGAACATGTCTCGTGAAGAGAGCTGGTTGAAGTGCACCGAGTCGGGCATTTGTTCCACGGAAAGTGCCTGTCCCAGCACATGAGCCTCGCGTATGGTGCTGTCTTGCATGTAAATCTTGATTACTTCTCCCAGCAATTGGCGGTTGGCATTCCACACGATGGGGTCGCGATACATCGTTAGGCACGAGTCTTTAGAGCTGGCCACCATCGAGTCGCACACGGCTTGCACGTCTTTTCGGTAAGCCCTGACATGCCTGAAGCAATGAGCCAGGCGGAAGACGGAGTCGGTGTTGATGTTATAGGTGAAGAGCTTCACCGAGTCGGCATGCACATATAGCGTGTCTTTTTGTGAGTAATCCTTGGCCAAAAGCTTACCGGTGGCCCACCCTTTCCCCGTTTTTTCGTTGTAGTTGAAGCGTTGGCAAAGCAGCGAGTTGTTGTTCTTCTTGTCCACATACACCACGTTTCCGTAGCCTTCGCTTTGCCCCGACTTGTCGTCGTAGTAAAGACTGTCGCCGGTAATGGTCTTGTCTTTGTCGTTGACTGTTGAGCGTCCGTACAGTTTCGACTTGCTTGTCTTGGTGTCGAAATATCCATCTTTGGTTTCAATCACGCCCGTTTTGGATGTGATTTTCGAAGGTCCCAGCACGTGTGCCATAGAAGTTTGCGTGTCGTAGTGCAGGGTGTCGGTGGTGATGATGCGGTCGTTTTCAATCATCCGCACGTTATAATAGAACACGGCTTCTCGCGTCTGGGTGTTGTATTGTCCCCAGTCGGCCACCAGTTTTTGGTTTTTGTCGGTGAGTGTTCCGCCCTCAAAGAAGTAGGCGTTGTTGTAAAGCCGGTCGTAATTCAGGCTGTCGGTGTTGAGTGTTTGACCGCGATGTTTGAGCCACACGTTCTGCCTAGCCTCCATCATTTGGGCTTGTCCGTCATAGAAAGCGCGCTCGCAGGTGAGCGAAAGGGTGTCGCCCTGCACCATTCTCACGTGTCCGAAGGCGCGAAACGAGTTTGTTTGCTGGTAGAAATAGGCACTGTCGCACCACATCCGCGCGCCTTTGTGCATGAATTGCACCTTGCCCTTGACGATTTGCGCATCGGGAACAGGTCCGAATTGGTCGTAGCGCAACTCATCGGAGTGCACCAGATAGACGCGATCGTCATTTTGCGGTGCATTCTTCGTCTTTTTTTGTGCCAACGCAGGCAATAGGCACAGCACAAAAAGGCATAGCGTCGCCCAGAGAACGCCGCTATGCCCACCGCCATTAGCTGTCGATATGGGTTTTAATTTCATTTAATCCATCCCTGATATTCGAAGTCGCAGTTCTTATAACGGTCGGCCATGCGCACGTAAGTTTGCTTTATTTTGTTCACAACCCAGTCGTGTAGCTTCTTCTCGCGCTCTTTGGCAAGCACCACGTTTCGCATCACTTGGAAGTCTTCTGTGATGTTTGCCCGGTGTTCGTCCACCTTGCTCCTCAGCTTGATGATGGCCACGATGGTCTTTCCGCGTTCGTCAGTCATCTGGAACGCTTTAGAAATGTCACCCACTTTCATGTTTTCCACCTCGCGCATGATGTCTGGTGGCAGGTCGCGCATGCGGAATTTGGAAGTAAGCGAGCGCGTTTCCCTGTCGGTGTAGGCCATCAGTCCGTGGTTGTTTTTGGTGTCTTTGTCGTCAGAGATGAACGTTGCGCCCTCTTCGAACGTGAACTTGCCGGCCTTGATGTCGTTGGCAATGGAGTCGAGTCGTGCTTTCGAGCGGTCGATGTCGTCTTGTGCGATGCGCGGTTTGAGCAGTATGTGTCGCACATTCACTTTGTCGCCGCGTTTGTCGATGAGCTGGATGATGTGGTATCCAAACTCCGTTTCAACGATTTTCGAAATCTTGTTTGGGTCGGTGAGGTTGAAAGCCACGGCAGCGAAAGCAGGATCGAACGTTGCCCTTCCGGCATATCCCAGCTCTCCGCCTTGCCTTCCCGACAAGGCATCCTCCGAATAGAGGCGTGCAAGGGTGGCAAAGGTGGTTTCGCCCTTCGTTACGCGGTCGGTATATTCGCGCAATTGGTCTTTGATGCGGTTCACCTCTTCGGGTTTCACCCTTGGATTTTGGGTGATAATCTCCACCTCCACCATTGTTGGCACCATGGGAATGCTGTCGGTGGGCATGTCTTTGAAGTACTTTCGCACGTCGGCCGGCGACACTTTCACGTCGCTAACCAGCTTTTCTTTCATCATAGCGATGAGCCTGTTGTTCTTATAGTCGTCGTGCATCGACAGCCTCATCTCCGTTATCGTTTGCTTTCGGTATTCTTCGAGTTTCTCTTTCGAGCCAATCATCTGTATCCAACCGTTGATTTGCTCTTCGATTCCCTGTGCGATATCCGACTCGCTCACCTCCAAACTGTCGATGGCAGCCTGGTGCAGAAACAGTTTTTGCACGGCCAACTGCTCGGGAATGGAGCAATCGGGGTTGCCTTTGAAGCGGTGTCCTTCGTTTTCAGCCTGCAAGCGAGTTGCTTCCACGTCCGATTTTAGTATGGGTTCGTCGCCTACAACCCAAATAACCTCGTCCACGACGCTTGTCTCGGGTACTGTAGGTTGGGTTTTTACGGGTGTTGCGGCAGCACTGTCGTGAGGAGCTACGGCCGTGGTGTCGTTGGCCGCAGCCTTCGTTCTTGCACCTATTTTGGCGTTGGCAGAAATGGCGGCCGTCAAAATCATGGCAGACACGCCGCAGAATATCTTTGTTTTGGTTTTCATCGTTGTTTATGTATGTCGTTAAAGGGGCGTTTAGTGTTTGTTTACGGTTTTCAGCACCGCCTCGTTCACTTCCACCCGATATTGTTTTCGCAAGTCTTTCACCCACTCTTTCTCGAGCGTTTCTTGGAAGTCGGCCACCACAAGGGCGCGAACGTCGTCCATTTCCTTGGGTGCTTTAAGCGGTTTTCCTATCACGCCAGCAACGGGAAAGTCGGGATTGGCCTTTATCTCCACGGGCTTTTTAAATGCTTCGCGGTCCACCAAGGGGTTGTCGCCGGGTTTAAAAATGCCGCGTTCCACCCTTATTCGTATGGTGCTGTCGTTGTTGAAGGCCTTCTTCAAGGCATCGTTCCACTCGTTAAAAGGCAGTTTCTTCACCAGTTTCTTCACCGCCTTAAGGTCGTCGGCTGTCTTAGCATAACAGGCAATGCCCTTAAATCGCGGTTCGTCCCACACATATCGTTTCTTGTTCTTGGCGAAAAAATATTGCAATCCCGCTTCGTCTTTGGCTGCTTTCTCCCAAACGGTGCGATTGCTTATCTCGTAAAGCAGCAACCCATCGTGGTATTCTTGGATGAGATAGCGCAGTGCAGGGTCTTTGGCCTCCAGTTGTTCGGTTCGTTCGCGCATCACATCGGCCGCTGTTCGTGGTGTTGGCGAGGCCTTAGCCATGTCGTTGATGTTGCTGTTTATCATTTGTTCGCGCATGCCAGTCTGCTCGATGTAGGCCATGATGTCGGCTTCCACCGAGTCGTAAGGCAGAAACATGCGGCGTTCCAGCATCTTAATGATGTGATAACCAGCGGGCGAAAGCACGGGTTTGCTTATCTCTCCCTTTTTAAGTGCAAAGGCAGCATCCTCAAACTCTTTCAGCGTCTGCCCTTTTTGCAGCCACGGCAGCTCGCCACCTTGCTGTGCCGACCCCTTATCGTCAGACAAACGGCGAGCCAAGTCGCCAAAGTCGGCCCCGCGTTTTAGGGCGTTGTAGATGGAGTCGATGCGTTGTTCGGCGCGGCGTTGCACCTCTTTGGAGGCCTGTTGGGGCAACATCAGCATGATGTGGGCCACACGTACCAGTCCGCCTTGTGCGTCAACGCGCTGCCGAGTGTCTTCATACAGCTGTCGTGCGGCCTTCTCCAGGTCGTCGTTAGTGACGAACGAGGGTCGCACTTGCTGGTCGCGATACTCGGCAAACTCGCTCAGGAAGGCCTTCGTTGTGTCCAAGCGTGCGGCAAGTGCGGCCTCAACCTTGAGCTTATAGTTCACGAAGAGGTCCACATATTGTGCCACCGTCTTCTTGTCCACCACGTTGTCGGTGTTGTTTTTGTTATACGAGTACTCGAATTCCGAACGACTTATGGGCCGTCCGTTAATGGTCATAATGGTGGGATCGTCTTGGGCATGCGCCACAAAGGCACAAAAAAGCAACGCCGCAGACAAGACTCTACATCTCATTAGTTACAGGTTAAGTGTCTAAAAACTTCTCGCCGAGGAGGCGTTGTTGGCACAAGAGCCGCGCACGGCGAGAAGTTACTCATTATTATATATGGTGATGCGGTTATTCGGGACGGCTGTAATTGGGTGCTTCGCTCGTAATGGTGATGTCGTGGGGATGGCTTTCCAGCACGCCAGCGTTGGTGATGCGAGTGAATTTCGCATGGTTCAGTGCAGCGATGTCGTTTGCCCCGCAGTATCCCATGCCCGAACGCAGACCGCCAATGAGCTGATATATCACCTCTTGCACCGTGCCTTTGTAAGGCACACGGCCAGCGATGCCCTCGGGAACAAGTTTCTTTGCCTCCTTGGTGTCGCCCTGGAAGTAGCGGTCTTTCGACCCATTCTTTTGCTCCATAGCTTCCAATGAGCCCATTCCGCGATAGGTTTTAAACTTTCGTCCGTTGAAAATGATGGTCTCTCCAGGGCTTTCTTCCGTTCCCGCCACCAGCGAACCAATCATCACCGAGCTGCCACCAGCGGCCAATGCCTTGACAACATCACCCGAATAACGCAGTCCGCCATCGGCGATAAGTGGCACATCGGTGCCCTTCAGTGCATCGTATACGCTGTAAATGGCACTCAGCTGCGGCACGCCCACACCAGCAACCACACGCGTTGTGCAGATGGAGCCAGGCCCGATGCCCACCTTAATGGCGTCAGCACCATGTTCCACCAGCAGTCTTGCGGCTTCTCCTGTGGCCACATTACCCACGACGATGTCTACATTGGGGAATGCGCGCTTGGCTTCCACCAGCTTTTCCACCACGAATTTCGAGTGTCCGTGAGCCGTATCGATGACAATGGCATCGGCACCAGCCTCAACAAGCGCCTTCATGCGGTCCAAGGTGTCGGCCGTAACGCCCACGCCAGCGGCCACGCGCAAGCGTCCTTTCTCGTCTTTGCAGGCCATTGGCTTATCCTTCGCCTTGGTAATATCCTTGTAAGTAATCAGTCCCACGATGCGATTGTTGGCATCCACCACGGGAAGTTTCTCTATTTTGTTTTCTTGCAAAATCTGTGCAGCGGCAGCCAAGTCGGTTTGTTGGTGCGTAACAACGAGGTTTTCGCTCGTCATTACCTCGTCAATCTTCTTGTCAAGGCGGTGTTCGAAGCGCAAGTCCCTGTTGGTAACGATGCCCACCAGTCGGTTGTCTTCGTCAACAACGGGTATTCCGCCGATGTGATAGTCGCGCATCATGTCGAGCGCATCTTTCACGGTGCGTCCTTTCCTGATGGTAACGGGGTCGTAAATCATGCCGTTTTCGGCACGTTTCACCACGGCCACTTCGTGTGCTTGCGCTTCAATGGACATGTTTTTGTGTATCACGCCGATACCTCCTTCGCGTGCAATGGCAATGGCCATCGCCGCTTCTGTAACGGTATCCATAGCTGCTGTAACGAAGGGGATGTTCAATTCGATGTTACGAGAGAACTTTGTTTTCAACGAAACTGTCTTGGGCAGCACGTCAGAGTAAGCGGGTATGAGCAGGACGTCGTCGAATGTGAGGCCGTCCATCGCAATTTTATCTGCAACAAATGATGACATAGTGGAGATTTTAGAAATTTATTGCATGCAAATTTAGCAATAATTTTCCACATTGCGGATGGTTTGCGCATTTTTCTTATTTATTAAGGCATGTTCGATACATTGCCATTGCTTCTTAGAACATGAAAACAACCTGTTTCTATTGCATCTGATGTAAAATTATAAGTGAGCGCATGGGTAAGGTTACAAATGCTAAACATCTCGTATATATCCAACGTGACGGTTTATGATTGGTGGTGGTTCTGTAAATTTTCATGGCAACTTTTCTTTAACGAAATTTGCTTTGTTGGTTTCTTTTTTATGCGTAACTTTGCATCGGAAAGCTGTATTAGCATAGGCTGAATGATGATTGTTTATTTAAACGACAGAGCCGACCGCATCAAGTGCATCAAGTACATAAAAGTTCATAAACACATAAACTCAAGAACTTATAGACTAAAAAAACTCATAAACTAAAAAAATCGCAACGATAATAGGAAATTAGATGAAACGCACAATTCTGACACTGACTCTTGGATGCGTTCTTAGCCTTGGGGCGATGCCCCTTTGGGCTTCAGATACGCAGCAAAACGCCACACTACATGCTTTTAAGCAATCTCTAAAACAAGGGCAGAGCTCCTTCGCACTGCCCCTCAGCAGCAATGTTTCGCTCTCGCTGCAATGGACCGAAAGCCAAAACTCGTTCTCATCACAAGGCATACACACCTACGTGGGCCGCTTGCAAGGCAACGCCGTGGCCTTTTTGAGCATCGACAATAAGGGAAATGCTGTGGGTAGCCTTATCTACGGACAGGGCTACGACATCGCTTCTGATAACGGAATACTTATGCTTACGCCGATGAAACGGGTCGAAAACGAATGCGGGCTGCATGCAACGCACGCCGCAAATGCCCCTCAAGCCACAGGTAAGGCGTGGGGTGGGGTGGCTGAAGGCGGCCAAAACGGGCAACAAATGCTGCCCACAACGCGTGGTTTGCAGCAAGACGGCAAGCCCATTGAGGCCCCAAGCATCGCCGATGGTACCTATCGCGTGTTCCGTTTGGCCGTGTTCATGAGTTATAACGAATTCAGTTCGCCTAAATATAATAAGGACTTCAACAAGGTGAAAGCCTTTTGGGCGCAGCTGGAAACGTTCTTAAACGAGATTTATGTGCGCGACTTGGGCGTGCAATTCCAAATCGTTAACGATGAGCGACTGGTGGAAAAGTCCTACAAGCAGGCCTATAAGTACACTGCAGGAACTGGCCTTATCAATGATGCCATAGGCACAGAAAACTATGATGCAGGGCTTTTGCTCGACTATCAAGCAGGTTCGGGGCTGGGCGGATTGGCCTCTTTGGGCGGCATTCAGTTTGCCCAGCGCAAGGGTTGGGTGATTGTTCTCACCCAAAGCATGGTGACAATGGCCCACGAATTGGGGCATCTTTTCGGCGCAAACCATCCCTTTGTGTACAGTGTTGGCCTTAAAGGCAATGGCACGGAGCCGGGTTCGGGCCAGTCGGTGGTGAGTTATGGCCAGTCGTCGCGCACGTCTTTCATCAGCTTAGAGAGCCTTAACGAGATGAAAACGCCCACTGCCAATGCCGGTAAAAACCTGCCTACGCAGTATCCCAACAAGGCAAACACACCGCCAACTATTCATCGCGACAAGATGAAAACCACCTATCGCGTACCCCAAGGCACGTTTTTCACCCTGCCCATATACGCCAGCGATGCCGAGCAAAGCGAGCTTAACTATTGCTTTAACCAATATGGTTGCTCGCCAGCAAACCCTGCCACGTTCCCTGTTTATGCGCCACAGCGCAGCAACGTATTGCGTTTCGGGCGCAAATACATCGAAGGCGGAAGCATGGTACGCCATTCAGACAATGTGCCGGTGGGAAAATACCAGTTTTGGTTGAGCGTAAGCGATGCCCTTCCGCTTGATGAAGCCATTGCCAAGCATCATGCTCCGCTCTACGATAGCTATGTGGCCAACGTGGAAGTGGTGGCTGCCACGCCCTTTAAAATCACCTCGGCAATAGATAAAAAGTATGCAATGGGCGACAAATTGCACCTGACATGGAGCGTGGACAAGACGTTTTTCCCCACCAACAGCAAGGTGCGCGTGGTGATGTCTGATGATTTTGGCAAAACGTTTAGCCACGTCTTAATGCCGTCTGCACCCAACAATGGGGCGTGCGATGTGTACATTCCACAGCAATTAATGGCGCGGATACCCACCTATTCGTATGTTGTTCCAGAAACAGGGCAAAAGATAGACATCTGGTTTGCAGGAAAAGGCGTGCTGCGCTTGGAAACAATAGACGACGATGTGCAATATTACGACATCACAAGCGAAGCTGCTGATGGGGGTGGTATCGAGGTTGAGGCATCCAAAGTGGTGTTCATGGGCGTGCCAAAAGCCCTTTATGTCGCCATTGGCGATAAGGATGCGCTGCCCGCTAAGCCCAACATCACGGCCACGGTGGATGGAAAGAGCGTTGCACTTACCTACACCGAAACCACAGAAGGCAACCTAACTACGCGCACTTGGACAGTTGTTCATGGGGGAAAGACAAGCGGTGTGCAGCAATTCATCGAGCGAAAGCAGCAGACCGAACAGCAAAAGGCAACGCGCATCACACTGAACGCATCGGAAAAGACACTGAAAGTGGGCGACGAGGTGCGCCTAACGGCCGACATCGAGCCGAAAGCCGCCAACAACACTGCTCTGCAATGGCAGGTATCTAACGATAAGGTGCTGGGCAAAGTGAGCGATGGACACTACAAAGCACTTGCTCCTGGCAGCTGCCGTGTTAGCGTTCGCACCCTCGACGGCTCGGCTTTAGACGCTTGGTGCGACATCGTTGTAACGGCTTCTACCGACATCCAACAGGCTTCGGCCGCAGGCAAAGTGCATGTAGCGGTGCGCAATGGCAGCATTCTTATTTCAGGATTGTGGGCGCAGACGCATGTTGCCGTCTACGACTTCGATGGAAAACTGGTGCGTTCGGCCCTCAGTAATGGTGGCGAAACGCAATTCGCTGCACTCGCCAAGGGCGTGTATGTGGTGACAATTAATGGAAAATTCGCTAAGAAGGTGCAAGTGGACAACTGACATTGGCTGCACAACCGCGACCACAGTCTGCTGAAACGCACGTTTTCTTCGAGCCAAAACGCCTTGTTAACTGGTCAACTCGTTAGCTTGTCAACTAAGAAGCCACCTTTTCTGCCGCCATTCTCCTGCAAAAGGCATGGAGAATGGCGGCGTTTTGTTAGGTCTAGGCGGGCACGGTTGCCGCTTGTTCGCGATAGGTTTGTGCGCGTAACACCCTTACTTTTGTTTAGTTGCACACCATCATATTGTGGAAATGGCCGTTGACAGTTATGGCTTTATGAAGCGGTTTGATGGCTTGCATCGCCTTTAGCTGTACGAACAAAAAGCAAAAGCTAGTGATGTTAGTTTCATATTGTGAAAAAAAAAGAAAGAAAGCGGTTGGCGTTAAGCGGTTTTTTGTATCTTTGCAGTGTAAATATTATTCATCGCTCTTTGAGATGTGTTATGAATTGCGCCTGATAAATAGTACAAAGGGTGCACAATACATCTTCAAAGAAAATGTTTTTTATAGGGTTCAAAATGCTTCCGTCTATGAAACGAATAGCACTTGTAGCGTTATGGTCGATGTTGTGTGTGAAATTGTGCGCACAACAGATTACGGGCGTGGTGACAGATGCCAACAATGGCGCTTTGCCTTTGGTTAATGTCGTGGTGTTGTCGGCCGACTCGGCCTTTGTTAGCGGCACAACCACCGACAACAACGGCCACTTTAGTCTGAAACAACCTTTACAAGGCTGTATCATTAAGGCTTCGCTTGTGGGGTACGAAACGAAGTTGTTGACTTATGCTGGCGAAGAACAGCTCAATGTGCAGCTGAAAGAAAAGGCTTTTGTGCTGGGCGAGGCCGTGGTGCATGCACAATTGCCCCAAACCATCCTCAAAGGCGAGGGCATGGTGACCACCGTTGCGGGCAGCGTGCTTGAAAAATCAACCTCGATAGAACAGCTTCTCGACTTCATTCCGCACGTTTCGGCTCAGAATGGCAAGGTGGAAGTGTTGGGAAGGGGCGAACCAGAGATTTACATCAACGGCAAACGCATGCTCAACCAAATGGAACTGGAGCGCCTCAACCCCGAAAACGTGAAGAGCGTGGAGGTGATTACCAACCCCGGCGCGCGTTATGCCGCCACTGTCACTAGCGTGATACGCATCACAACCAAACGAATGGCAGGCGAAGGACTGGGCGTTGACAGCAAAACCGTTGGCAGGGTGAACGAACAAAGGCGTGCTAGCGGGTTCGAAAGCCTTAAAATGAATTGGAGAAAAGCCCGGTGGGACGTGAATGCACAGCTGTATTGCTCGGACATGCGCTTTGAAGAGGACAAGCATTTTCAGCAGTTCACCTACCTGAATGACACATGGCACCAGACGAACAACATCGAACAAGAGCTGTACGAAGCACATTTGTACACCAGCCTTGCTGCCAGTTACAGCTTCAACACCCACACTTCGTTGGGCGCAAGCGTGGCCTTTGAAAAGTATATGAAGCAGGGTGGCGAGGGCGACATGCACGCAACGAACTATCGCAACGGTGAATTGCACAGTGAATCAAACTCGCATTTTAAGTCGAAAGGCACTTCCAACGCGGTTTTTACCAATGTTTATTTCGTGGGGAAGATAGGCCATTTGGGCGTTGACTTCAACTCGGACTATTATTGGAAGGACAAAACAGAACCGATGTACACGACAGAAAGCTATAGGGAAGTGGGCAAAACGCCGGTGGATGCGGCGGTGGACACGTGGCGAAATACGGTGAGTAGGCTCTTCGCCAACAAGTTGGTGCTGTCGGTTCCTGTAGCAAAAGGTGCGTTTTCGGTGGGTGGCGAGTATTCGCATTCCAAGCGAAACAACCGATATGAGGTGCTTCCCACGGGTGTGGTAGACGATGAGAACAACCAAATAAAAGAGAACATGGCCTCAGCTTTTGCCGATTTCAGCCAGCAGTTTGGTAAGTTGGGGCTGCAATTGGGGCTAAGGTTCGAGGATGTGGACTTCAATTATTACGAGCAAGGCGTGCGCATGGCAGGCCAAAGCAAGCGATATGCCGACTGGTTTCCGTCTGTTGCCCTGTCGTTTCCTTTGGGAAAGGTGCAGATGCAGCTGGCTTACGCCGCCGACATCAACCGTCCTTCGTATCGATACTTGCGAAGTGGGGTGCAGTTTGACAACCGTGTGACTTACGAATCGGGCAATCCTTTCCTCCTTCCCACCATCAGTCGCAACCTTAGTTACAGCCTTTCGTGGAAGTGGGTTTCGCTGTCTACGATGTTTGCGCACATGTCTAACCAGATGTGTTACATCATTCAGCCCTACAAAGGCGACCCCACACTGACGTTGTTGCGCCCCGAAAACATGCCTTCTTTCAACAAGATGCAGGCCTCGTTGTCGGTAAGTCCCTCAATAGGTGTGTGGCATCCCTCGTTCGAGGCCATGTTTTACAAGCAGTGGTTCAAGATGAACATCGGACAACGACACAGCATTAACAACCCTTGGGGCATGTTCAACCTCACGAATACCTTTGACACACGATGGCTAACGGCATCGCTAATCGTGCGTACTCGCACCGAAGGCAACATGGAAAATATGTTTACGCGTAAGGGATATTTCGGCACCGACCTCTCGCTTCATAAGTCGTTGCTTGATGGAAAGCTCTTGTTGCAACTCTATGCCAGCGACATCTTCGGCACAGCCGATGAACATGTAATCATCTATTCGGGCGAACAACGCACCACTTATCTCGATAATCATTCGTCTAGCACAATTACATTCACCCTGCGCTACCGCTTTAACAGCAGCAAAAGCAAGTATCAAGGCTCGGGTGCAGGCAAAGCGCAGAAGAATAGGATGTAGGGGAAAGGTGAAAAGGTGAAAAAGTGGAAAGGTGAAAAGGTGAAAAAGAGGAAAGGTGAAAAGGTGGAAAGGTGAAAAGGTGAAAAGGTGAAAAGATGAAAAAGTGAAAAAGTGAAAGGTGAAAAAAGAACTGATACCGACTAAGAGTTAAAAGATGCTGCACCCGCGGCCTTTCTCCAAGGAGATAAAACCTCACCCCCAACCCCTCTCCAAGGGGAGAGGGGAATGATATGCCTTGCTGTTTTTGCCTAATCGTTCACTGGTTGAGAGGTAGACAAGGGCGATTGCACTCATAGTCAAACTTAAGGCTGGTTCTAAAAATTGTCTTTGCTGTATTTTTAGCTTTTAGCTGAGCAGATTTCGTTTACGATTGAAGGAGC
>CAJPTO010000046.1 GCA_905373605.1 uncultured Prevotella sp. | reverse complement strand
CGTCCGCCGTAACAAGCCATGCCTCTCACGCCCCAAACATCGGCCAACACCTGCTGCGACTGCAAAGCCAGTTCGCGCCCAGGCACAATGACCACGGCTTGCACACTGTCGTTGTCGGAGTTTATCATCTGAGCCAAGGGCAAAAGGTAAGCCAGCGTCTTGCCAGTACCCGTGGGTGATAGCACCACCACATCTCCTTTGGCAGCCTGCATGGCTTCGGCCGTGGCCGTTTGCATGTCGTTAAGGGCCTCTATGCCCAGTTTTTGGAAGGCTTTCGCCATGTCTATCGTGTTCATCGTTGCGAAGTTTTTGAGTTTGGAAGTTTATGAGTTCGGGAGTTTTTGAGGTTGTGAGGTTATGAGGTAATGAGGTTGTGAGGCTGTGAGTTGGTGAGTTGTTGAGGTTGTGAGTTGTTGAGGTTGTGATTTGATGAGGTTGAGAGTTGTTTGAAAGTGTGAGCTGGTAAGTTTATGAGTTTTTGAGCAAGGGTAGTTTATGGGTACGTGGTTATATTGCAGCCTAACCAATCAGCCCTACGACTTATTAACCCCAGAAATCACCAACCCGTGAACCCGTAAACTCACCAAATGAAGAACTGACAAACTAAAAAAACACAACCTCAAACAGCTCTACTTGGCCTGCTTCATCAATCGGTCCATCTCTTCAAACTCTTTTCCCATGTTGAGGTTGAGGTAAATGGTGTAGAGCGGCAAGAGCCAACGTGCCTGGTCGTCGGGAGCAAGTCGGCGATACTGTTCCATATAAGGCAGTGCGCCACGATAATTGGCGGCCACCTTCTTTTTCAAGTCGCGCGATGTTCGGGCAGTTTTCTCTTGCTCAACGGCGCGATTGAAGTAGGCCAACCCTGCATTGAGGTACACTTCGGGCAAATCTTTGTTGGCGGCGATGATGCTGTCGGAAAGGGCGATGCAAGCATCGTACTGGCCAAGGTTGAGGAGAATGGTGGTCTTGGCCACACGCAACCAGAGATGTTCGGGCTTAGCTTTGAGTGCTTGGTCTACATATTCGTTGGCCGAAGCCCAATTGTTGTCTTTGGAATAATACTCGATAAGGCGGGTATAAAAATAAGTTTGTGTGGGAAAATCTTGAAATCCCTCTTTCAACACGGCCAGATAACGGGTGGTATCGTTTTGCAAAAGATACACGTCGGCCAAGTATTGCAACAGGAATTCACGGCGTTCTACATCCTTTTCAGCCAATGGGAGGTAGCGCAAAGCCCCATCGGGATGGTGCAACTTATAACCGCAATACACGGAATAGAAAGCAGCTCGGGGCAGGTTTGGGTCGGTGTTGAGGATGTCGTAGCCCGTAAAGATGGGCATGCTTGCACAGTCGATGTATAGCGAAAGGAAGTTGTAAGCCTTGTCGTACATCTTTTTGTGCATGAAATAAGTTCCGCCATAATAGAGATTAGGCTTGTAAGTGAAGAAAGCTTCTGCATGTTTCTTGCGATATTTCAGCTTCGTGGCATCTCCATTGGCATTGGCCAGCTCCACGGAGTCGATGCTTTCCAGCGTGAGGCACATCTTCTTAGTGAGGTTGTACATGGCAACGGTGTCGGCCGACTGTTGCAAATACAGTCGTTCGTTGCCCTGCTCGTACTTCTTCTTGATGACGTCGAGCAACAACAACCATGCCTTCATGTCTTTCCGGTTGTCGGGTTGGGCAAGCACGTCACGCATGATTTGCTCTGCCCTGTCTAACTCTTTTCCCGTTTTAAGGTAAGCCTTCACCTGGGCCAAGTCTTTCTTCAACGAGGCAGAACTGGTCAAAGCGAAAAGCGAAAACAACAATATAAAGTAAAATCTGTTCATACCGATAATTCCATTATGCGTCATTTCGGATGTTGATGGCGCGTGAGAAAGCGCGCGGATGGAGAGTGCGAACGATGTTAAGCAAACACATCTTGCCTCCACACATGGCTTGTACATAAGCCACAGACACGCTTTGCATAATCTTTTTTTTCACTACATGGCGAGCGCACACTTGTGCTGTTGGTGCACAATAAGTCGCCTGCGGCGTGTTATCCGAAAACAATAGTGCAGCAATGCACTTCAACATCGCGCCGTTTGCCACACTGCAAGGCAAACAACACGTGCTAGACATACATGCGCAAAGCACAGAGCCTTGGCCAAAAAGCCGTGGCTCTGTGCTTTTGCATACTATTATTGATTGCTATTTGAGCAGCGATTCAAGTTCTTTGGTGCGTTGGTCGTCAGCGCCATAGTTCACATAATAGCACTGATAGAGCGGGTAGCTCCAGTTGGCTTTTTCGCGATTTGGGTCGAGCGACTTAGCTTGTTCCAGGTATCCCATCGACTCTTTGTAGAGTGCTTTTTGTGCAGGCACATCGTTATTGATGGCAGCAGCCTTAGAATTGATGCAAAATCCCAGGTACGTAAGCACGATGGCGTTCTTGTCATCAATGGAAATCGACTTTTTAAACGAAGCGATGGCATCGTCCCATTGGCTTGCATTCATCTCGGCTTGCCCTTTCAAAGTCCATGCCAAGGCACTGTTTGGGTCGGCAGCCAGGCGTTGTTCGATGAGCGTTTTCAAGTCGTCTTTCATGTTCATGCTGGTATACATGTTGGCCAAGGTGCCCAAAATCATGTCGTTAGAGGGGTCTTTGGCGAGGTAATCTTTCAGTTTGTTGATGTATCCCAGCGAGTCTTCTTTGGTCTTGAGCTGCTGTTGCGCGATGTAAAACCTCAGGTTCAAAGCATCTTTGTAGTCTTCTTTGTTGTCTCCGGCATGCTTCAATGCCACGTCAACATACTTGTCGGCAGCTGCATAATCCTTTTCTTGGATGGCATAACGAGCGGCAAAACCAGCCACTTGCCCAACATATTGGTCGGGTTGCTTGTTGGCCATGTCGGCAAAGAGGGGCGTATCGGCCGTGGAGGTGTACAATCCCCAATACTTAAGCACGCCGGCAGCGTTGCCTTTTTGTGCCGCTTCTTGTCCGGCATTCACCAAATAGACACGCAAGTTGTAGAGGCGGTTTTGGTTAGAGGTATGGAACTTGGGTTTCACCTTACCCTTTTCGTTGGGCATTTGGTCGTACTTCTCACACTCAACGGCATTGCTCAGCGCATCGGCAAGGGCATTGTAAAATCCCACCGTGTCGTAAGGCTCCACCTTACCCTGCTTGAATTGCTCGGCCATTTGGTTGGCGGTGATAACGCTCTGTTCCTTGTTTATTTTCTCGAACGAGAGATCAACGAGCTTGTTGTAGGCCTTAGCCTTGTCGGCATCGCTCATGCTTGCGAGGTTGGCCTTCACCAATGCTTGCGCATCGGCATAACTCTTGGCCTTTAACACCTCTTTAACGGCATCTTGGGCGAACGTCACGGGCGATGCAGCTAGCATCAAGGCGAACATCATAATTTTTCTCATAACTGTAATTTTTTAAGATTTAACGATATTCTGTCTTTGTTTGGCGCGTCAACGGACAACTTTCGCAGTCCGTTGCCGTCGCCAGGGTTGTTATTCGGTGGTTTCAGCCCCCTCTTCTGCCCCTTCCTCGTGTTCGTTGCCGAGAGATGGCGCATCGTTGGTGGCGTTATTCACACCTTGTTCAGTGGATGACATCACCCCATTGGTGGGATTATCCTCATCGTTTTCGTTCAAGTCGGCCTCCTTATCAGATGTTTTCACCTTGCAAACGCTGGCTATCACATCGTTTTTCTTGCTCAGGTTGATGAGCCTAACGCCCTGTGTGGCACGGCCCATAACGCGGAAGTTGGCCACAGCCAGACGGATGGTGATGCCACTCTTGTTGATAATCATGAGGTCGTTGTCGTCGGTAACGTTCTTGATGGCCACCAGCTTACCCGTCTTGTCGGTGATGTTGAGCGTCTTCACGCCCTTTCCACCACGGTTGGTTTGTCGGTAATCGGCCACGAACGAACGCTTGCCGTAACCCGTTTCGCTAACCACCATCACCGTTTCTGTTTCGGGATTGTTCACAACAATCATGCCGACAACGGCATCATCTGGGCCATCTAGGCGCATGCCACGCACACCAGTGGCCGTTCTGCCCATTGTTCGCACGGTGTTTTCGTCGAAGTAAACGGCACGTCCATTACGGTTAGCCATAATCAGCGCGTTTCTTCCGTTGGTTAGGCGCACGTCAACCACCTCGTCGCCCTCGGAAATGGAGATGGCGTTAACACCATTTGCCCTCGGCCGCGAATAGGCTTCAAGGCTTGTTTTCTTCACTGTACCATTCTTAGTGGCAAACACAATGAAATGGTTTTTGATGAAATCGGCATCGTTAAGCCCCTTAACCCGTAGGAAAGCGTTCACCGAATCGTCGGCATCGATGTTCAAGAGGTTTTGTATGGCACGTCCCTTGGAAGTCTTTTCGCCCTCGGGTATTTCGTAACACTTCAACCAATAGCAGCGGCCTTTCTTCGTAAAGAAGAGCATCGTTTGGTGCATCGTGGCCGGATAGATGTATTCGGTGAAGTCTTTATCGCGTGTATTCGCCCCTTTGCTGCCCACTCCGCCACGTGCTTGCTCGTGAAACTCGCTCAGCGGTGTGCGTTTGATGTAGCCCAAGTGGCTCACGGTGATAACCACAGGGTCGTTGGGATAGAAGTCTTCGGCGTTGAACTCGTGTTCATCGGGAATGATTTCGGTGCGCCTTTCGTCACCAAACTTTTCCTTCACTTCTTCCAATTCGGCCTTCATCACACGCTTGCACTCTTCGGGATCGTCCAAAATGAGCTGCAATCGAGCAATAAGTTCTTCCAACTCCTTATATTCGGCGTGCAGCTGTTCTATGCGCAAGCCCGTTAGTTGTGCAAGGCGCATGTCTACTATGGCCTTACTTTGCAGTTCATCTAGCTCGAAACGCTTTTCCAACTTGCGTTGCGCCTCTGAAGGTGTTTCGCAGTGGCGGATGATTTGCACCACTTCGTCGATGTTGTCGCTAGCAATGACGAGTCCTTCTAGTATGTGCGCGCGTTCTTGCGCTTTCTTCAAGTCGTATTTTGTACGGCGAATGGTAACGTCGTGGCGATGTTCAACGAAGTAATGCACACACTCTTTGAGTGTCAACAAGCGTGGGCGACCCTTCACCAATGCAATATTGTTCACCGAGAACGAGCTTTGCAGCTGCGTCATCTTAAACAACTTGTTGAGCACAACGTTGGCATTGGCATCGCGTTTCACGTCAACCACGATGCGCATACCTTGTCTTCCCGACTCGTCGTTGGCGTTGGAGATGCCCTCCAATCGGCCTTCCTTCACCAGGTCGGCGATGTTTTCGATGAGTTGTGCCTTGTTTACGCCGTATGGAATTTCGCTAATCACAATTTTATCGTGACTCTCGTCGCTCTCAATCTCGGCCTTCGCGCGCAGCACGATGCGTCCGCGCCCCGTTTCGTAAGCGTCTTTCACGCCCTGCAGTCCGTATATATAAGCCCCAGTGGGGAAGTCGGGTGCCTTGATATGCTGCATCAGACCCTCGGTATCAATGTCGGGGTTGTCGATGTAAGCGCAACAACCATCCAGAACTTCGCCCAAGTTGTGTGTCGGCATGTTGGTAGCCATGCCCACGGCAATGCCGTTTCCGCCATTAACCAGGAGGTTTGGTATCTTTGTAGGCATCACTTGCGGTTCTTGCAGCGTGGCATCGAAGTTGTCTTCCATGTCAACCGTGTCCTTATCAAGGTCGTCCATGATGCGTTCTCCCAGTTTCGAGAGCCTACATTCGGTGTAACGCATGGCCGCAGCCGAGTCGCCATCCACGCTACCGAAGTTACCTTGTCCGTCAACAAGCGTGTAACGCATGTTCCAATCTTGCGCCAGTCGCACCAAAGCCCCGTAAACGGAGGAGTCGCCGTGTGGGTGATACTTACCCAAAACGTCGCCCACCACGCGCGCACATTTCTTATAAGGCTTGTCGCTGGTGTTTCCCAAGCCCAACATTCCGTACAAAATGCGCCTGTGAACGGGTTTAAACCCGTCGCGCACATCAGGAAGCGCACGCGCCACGATAACCGACATGCTATAATCAATGTACGAAGACTTCATCTCTTCTTCGATATTGATCTTGATTATCCTGTCTTGATCGATTGTCTGATTTTCGTCCATCTAATCTATTGTGATTTATTGAATATTCGTTCTAAGGCCATTTCCTTTCGATTTAAGGCCTTTTGTCCCACGATTTACAAGGTGCTAAGGTACGATATTTTTCTGATTTGGTAAAACAAAAAAAGCTAAAATACGCCAAAAACGCCCTTTGGCTGTTCTTTTTTGTGGCTATGGCGTGCCAAAAAGCTGAATAACGGGCGGCAATGCCTGTCATGCAGCGTGTGCTTTGTGACGTTGCGCACGACTTTTCAGGCAGGAAGCAGGAAGATGAACTGCAAAGAGGCGTACAATTCAATGCCCAAGACGTAGATGAGCCATAGCGGAAGTGTGTCGGCTATGCCCCCAACAAGGCAGTCGCACACCTCTTCGAGCGAACGAAGGCGCGAACTTACCACCCCGAACGACACGCAGATGAGGCACACCAGCAAACAAACCATCGAGAAAAGGCTCTTGGAAAAGCTGCTGGGGAAAAGGTTTCCCGACACTCCGAGCAACACCGCATGGGGCAAAATGGTGAGCAAAAGCACCAACACCACAATGACCACAAGCTCTGCCAAGGCCACCATCAATCCGAAATGGTCCCAAAAAGACATGGATTTCCATTTGCGCGGCACATCGAGAATGCCGCAAAACCGCACCGAGCCATATGCCATGCTGCCAAAAAGAAGCCACACCAAGCCGCGCCCGGCAAGGTTGTCGCCGATGCTTCCCACCATCCAACGAATGCCTTCGGCGCTTAAAAGCGAGCGTATTGGCAGCTCTGGGTTCACAGCCTTGAATATCCATGAACCCAGAACAGCCACCAATTGCAACACGCCCAATGCCAAAGCGAGGCGCGCAGTGAGCCTTCCCGTCCGCCGACGATACAGAATTTTGTGCTTAGCCATTGTCTGGAACAAGGTTGTCTATGTCGAGTATGTGCAATTCGATGGCCCTTACCACCAGCCTTGTGGCGTTAACGCCCATCCCGCCGTTGCCGTTTGGGAAGAGTTTGCTCACCAGTTCGTTTTGCCTTTTCTCCAAACTCTTCACGCCAAATGGCATCCCGCGCAGGTTGGTTATCTGCTCCTTGGTGTAGCCCAGAGCCAAATGGCGCAGGAACCGCTCGTCGTATTCGTCTATTTCGTAAGTGATGAAGGCTTCTTGCCTAAAAATTTGGTTGCTCACAACGCGCTTGAACTTTTCGACAATCTTTTCGAGAATGGGCTGATTGAACACCAATCGCTTTCCATTCATCACACTGGCCACATCTCCCCGCGTGAGCAGCTCGCCGCTTTTGAGGATGATACCATCACAACCGGCATCGAGCACATCGAGCCACAGCTTCTCGTTGAGTATCTCGCCTGTGAAGATAAGCACCTTCACCTTGGGGAATTGTTCCTTGGTATGCCTGCAAATCTCTACGCCGATGGTGGTGGAACCACCCAATCCAAGGTCTAGCAGCACCAAGTCGGGCAGTTCTTGCTTCAGCAGTTTCCAGTAGGTGGGCTCGTTATCGGCTGTCCCGATGATGGTTGCTTCGGGGATGTCGTTTCTGAAAATGCCTTCCGTACCCTTAAGTTCTAAGGGAACGTCCTCCACGATTATCACTTTAAATTTCTCCATTTCTTTGTGGTTGTATGATGTTTAGTTTTATGTTTGCGCTGTATGGGGCAGTGTTATCTCGATATGTGTCCTGCCTTCAATGTTGGATGCACACACACCGCAACCTCGGGCGTTGGCAAACTCGCCCGTGTCGCGCACGATTTGCCTGCAAATGTAAAATTGCAAGTTGGGCGTTGTGGGTGCAAACAGGTCGCGGCATTGTGCATCCGAGTAGGCCATGCGGGGCAATTCGAGGTCGATTACCACGTATCGCGTGCCCCTTTCTTTCACCGAGAGCACCACCGAATGGGCATCGAACACCTGCGCAAGGATGTCGAACAGGTAGGCCAAGAGGTCTTTGTCGCCCAAGATGTACGGGACTTGGCAAGCCGCATCATGCGCTTTGGAAAACCTCTCGAGCAGCATTTGCAGTTCCACGGGTCGGCATTGGTAGCGCAAGTCGTCCACCAGCCGCATCGCTTGTGCACTGAGCAGCATGTAGAGTTCCTTATAATAGTCCACCAGTTCGTTCATGTCGTGCAGGTTTTCACCTCCATTCTCAATCAATTGCCTGATGCGCGATGGATAATACATCGTTTCGTGCTTGAGTGCGCTCAGGCAATTATCCAGCACACTGTTGTTAACATGCAGCTTGTCGTTTTCAATTTCCAAGCGATGCAGTTCGTCTTCGGCCATTTCGATGCTCTCTTCGCGTGCCTTTTCCAGGGCCACACCCTTCTGCAGCACATCGGTTATTTGACTCACCACCTCGTTAAGCGAGTTGAATTGCACGGTTTCTCCCCCATGTCTGCCAATGGCTTTGATGATGCGGGCAATGGCATCGAGCTTCACTTGGGGCTTTTCGTTGTTCATCAACACCTTATTTATCTCTTCCACCCGTTCCACATAGATGCGGTAAGCCACGTAATGTCGGTAGAACAACACATAATAAGCCGGCACGATAAGCAGCAAGAGCAACACCAAAACCACGATGCTGATGGTTTTGTTGGCCTTAGATTGCTGCATGCCCACTACGTAAGCATCGAGCGTGTTGTCTGCCGAACGTGCCTTGAAGAGCCTTGTATACACGGCGTTGTTATAGCGGTAGAGGTCCCATTTGTGCAAGGCAAGGGCTGCAATGGCACTCTCGTTGCGTATGTCGAGGATGATGCTGAAGTTGGTATCCAAGCTGTCGTTGAGCCATTGTATCTCAGCGGGCTTGTCGGCCGACTGCGAATAAGGCACCATGAGGCTCGCTCCGCCTGGATGTTTGAGACGATACAGGGCGTTGAGCTTGCCAATACAACTGTCGGCATACTGCAAAGCCTTGGCATATCTGCCGTTAACGTTGGCAAAATAAGCACTGTCGGCGAAGGCGTTGGCACGTTTCAGCAGTCGGCCTTCGGGCGTGTTGCCCGATATTCGGTCGAGAATTTTGCTGCGGTTGCCCTGCAAGCTGTCGGTTGAGGCCGCAGCATGGGCAACCAAACTCGCCCCCAGAGCCACCACCACAGCGAGCATGCGCACCACTCTTGGCAGGCGAAAGCAGAACACGCTGCCCCTACCCTTCTGGCTTTCCACCGAGATGTAGCAGCCGCTGAATATCTTACTCACCTTCTTATATTTGTCGATGATGCCCTTACAGTTGAGCAAACCGAAGCCATGCGATGTCTGCACGTCTACCGAAGACGAGTTTACCACCTTGCGTTCGAACAAGTGGGCCTGCTCTTCCTCGGTCATGCCCACGCCCGTGTCGGCAATGAGGATGTCAACATATCCCGCTTCGGCCACACGTGCACGCAGCATCACCTTATCATTTCGTGCGGTGAACTTGCGCGCGTTGTCAATCAGCGTGTTAATCATGAAGAGCGTGAGCGTTCGGTCGGCCTTAACCACCTCGGATGTAGGCTCCACCACGAGGCTCACCCCCTTTTGTTCGAATGCCATTCGACTCTTTCCCACAATGTCGAAGAGTGGTTGCAGAGCCACACTCTCCACATGCAGGCTCAGTTCGCCTTGCCGCATCTGTATCCATTGGGTGAGAATGCCGTTGTATTCCTTTATCTCATCGGTAAGCTCCCGCACATAGTCCAGCCGTTCTTGCCTGATGTGTTCGGGTTCTTTCACGGCGTTCAGTCGGTGTATCTCGTTGCGCATGCGGTCGATGAACGGCACCACCGAGTTTACCAGCGACACCTTGGCGCGCTGCTCGATGTTCTTTCGCTTGTTTGCCACAAGGTGCATCCTGACCACTTCTTGCATCTCGTGCCGCTCTTCGTATCGGTCGTTCTGCTCTTCCACGTGCCTGGCGTTGGTTTTTTCCCACTGTCGCAAGGGTTCGAGCATCTTCTCGGGCGAATACTTTGCGGCATGCTGTGCGCGCATGGAGTTGAAGATGTAGAGCAACACAATAACCACCACGATGGCCACCCCCACATAAATGAGCATCATATTGAGCTGTTTCGACGAGTTTTCCAGCTGTTCGGCACGTGCCTCTTGCAGTTTGTCTTGCCTTGTCTGTCGCTGGATGTCAAGGTACACGTTGCGGTTCACATCGCTTTGGCTCTTTACGTTCATGGCCGAATACACCAAGCTGAGCTGTTCGCAGATAGACGACACCAGGTCGGGAGCTCTCTTTATGATGGGATTTCGGTACAGTGCGTTCTGCAAGCAGAACAAAGCCGACTTGTAATCCCTAAGTTCCCAATAGCAAGAAGCGAGCGTGCGGTAGGCACCTGCCGTTTGATACACGTCGCCATAATTGGAAAACTCCACCAAAGCCCTTTGTGCCAAGTTGCCTGCCAGCAAGCTATCGGGCATCGCATCGGTGTTAAGAATGGTGATGGCCGTGGCATTGTCTTTCACCAGCTGTCGTCTTTGTGCAGGGGGTATGAGATGTTCGCTGAGGGCTTGCATAGAGTTGGCTTGCCAATAAGGGTAATTGCTCTGAACGGCCAGCGTGTAACAGCGAAACAGGTAGTCGAACTCTTGCTGGCAGATGGCCGCCTTGGTGGGTGCCGTTATTAGCCCGCCTGCCCCCAAGTTGTACATGTAGCTCAGCCATTGGGCCGTATCCTGCTGGATATCGCCATTGGGAGCGATGTGTTCTTGCTCGGCCACAGCCCTCTCGGGCAATCCAATGTAATAGAAATACACCGATGCCACGATGTAAAGTTCGGTTTCGGCATACACCATTCGTTTGCGCAGGCGGGGCGAAAGGTCGTAGGCCTCTTCCTTGATGCGCTTCAATCGGCGCAAGGCACTCTCGCGAGCGTTGTAAAAGTCTTTGTTGCGCGATTGCCTTTGGCACAATCTCATCATCTGCACATCGGCGAGGAGCTTCGAAGCCGTTTCAAATTCCATCTTGGCAATGTACACGAAGGCCTGGTTGTTGAGGGCTTCGGCCCGGCCGTTGGCATAGTTAGCCGATGCATCGAAAGCGCGTTGGGCGTACATTGCCGTCGAGTCGAGGTCGCGGTAGTGGAAAGCATAGGCCAAAGTGTTGAGCCTGTCTGCCTCTTCAGCGTTGTTGTTGCCGCAAGCAAAAAGACCCAACATGCACACCCCCACGCAGAGTGGCATGACAAAAGGCGCAATGCGCCGCTTTATGGATGTAGAATTTATAGTCAATCGTTTATTGTTCGCTTGCAAATTTATAGAATAAATTTCGGAAAATGCAACGTTGTGCAAAAAAATGTGCGCCGCTCGCATGGCCAACCAGTGCAGCCACCCTTGCCTAAGCCACGCACCACGCCCCGAAACACACAGGCAACTACCTGACGTATCCCGTTAGCATTGAGGCATGTCCTCACGGCTGTTCGGACAAGATACTGGCATCCACAAGCAGAACACAAAAAAGAAAAACAAGCCGCAGCATGTTAATAAGCGTTAAAGTTATGGGTGTGTAATCCCAATAAAATGAAAACACCCGAGAATATTTCGTAACTTTGCACCTGTTTTAGTCCGTGGAGGCTCAAAAAAGCGTCGGAACGAGTCTGAACGCCTCGCGGAAAACCGTTTTACAAACATTATAAAATGTACGCAATTGTAGAAATTAACGGTCAACAGTTCAAGGTGGAACAGGGCATGAAGCTCTATGTTCACCACATCAAGGATGTGGAAGCCGGCAACACTGTTGAGTTTGACAAGGTGCTGCTTGTAGACAAAGAAGGAGCAGTAACCGTGGGCGCACCCACCGTAGCAGGTGCAAAGGTTGTAGTAGAAGTTGTGAACCCCCTTGTAAAAGGTGACAAGATCATCGTTTTCAAGATGAAACGCCGCAAAGACTATCGCAAGAAGAATGGTCATCGCGCTCAGTTCACGCAAGTAGAAGTTAAACAAGTAATCGCTTAAACGCAGGAGGAATTAAGAATGGCACATAAAAAAGGTGTTGGTAGTTCTAAGAACGGACGCGAATCGGCTTCACAAAGACTTGGCGTTAAGATTTATGGCGGTCAGAAAGTTTCGGCAGGAAACATCATCGTTCGCCAACGTGGCACGAAACACAACCCAGGAAAGAACGTGGGCATCGGCAAAGACGACACGCTCTTCGCACTTGTTGATGGTGTTGTGAACTTCCGCAAGAGCCGCAAAGACAAAAGCTATGTTTCTGTAATACCGGAAGCTGAGGCATAAATAACAACAATTACACTTATTCCAAACAAACAACAGAATCCCAGCCATAACATTCATGGCTGGGATTTCTGCGTTATGGAGCAACGTAAACTTAGGCCCACTCGTTATTATTGACGCGCACGCATGAGGAAAACCAGCCACTTGGCGTGATGGCAAGCTTGACTTGGGAAGAACACACCAAGGAGAAGAACAACTTAAAACCGCAACTTTACAATAAAAAGGGCGAAAATGCGTTGCAGATATAATAGCGGACAGATACAAAAAACCGCTAATCGCCATACCACATCATGATGAAACCAATGCATACTTACGCCCTGCTGATGGCTATGGCCATCGTTGCCACATCCTGTGGCGCAGATGCCTACATCAAAAAGGGTGAGAAAAATTTGGCTCTGGGCGAATATTTCGACGCCGCCAACAACTTTAAGCAAGCCTATACGCGCACCCCAGCCAAGGAAAAGGCGGCTAGGGGGCGTATATCCACTAGGCTGGCCCTGTGCTACGACAAAATGAACGCCAGCCAAAAGGCTGTGGCGGCTTACCAAAACGTGCTGAGATATGGCCTTGCAGATGCCAACACGCACCTGCTTTTGGGCAGACAACTGCTCAAGACGGGGGCATATAAGGCGGCCGAAACGCAGTTTAAGACGGCACTAGACTCGATGCCTGGAAACAAACTTGCCAGCGAAGGACTACTCTCTGCTCAACAAGCGGCACAGAAAAAAAAAGATGGCTCACACTATATCGTGAAGCGAATGGATGTGTTTAACTCGCACCGAGCCGACTATTCGCCCATGCTCTTCGGCAACGACCACGACAAACTATACTTCTCAAGCACCAGAAACGAAGCCAAAGGCGATGCCCTCAGCGGCATAACGGGCGCAAAACCGGCAGACATCTTCGTGTCAGAACGCGACGACAAAGGCAAATGGAGCAAACCCGAACCTGTGCAAGGCGGCCTGAACACCGAATACGATGAGGGGGCTTGCACCTTTTCGCCCGACCAACGCACGATGTACTTCACCCAATGTGCCACAGACCCCAACTACCCACGCTACGCGCAGGTGATGACTTCTGCCCGTTCGGATGCTGCTTGGGCAAAGGCATCGAAGCTGGAAATATCGAAAGACACGCTTTCGAGCTTCGCCCATCCCGCTGTTTCGCCCGACGGACAGTGGCTTTACTTTGTAAGCGACATGCCGGGAGGGCAAGGTGGGCAAGACTTATGGCGCATACGCCTTACCACCAGCGGCCTTGGGGAGATGGAAAACTTGGGCGAAACCATCAACACTGCAGGCAATGAGTGCTTTCCTACGTTCAGACCCAACGGCGACCTTTACTTCTCATCAGACGGACATGTTGGATTGGGCGGACTAGATGTGTATGTGGCACGCCAAAACACTGGCGGACAATGGGACATTGAGCATCCTGGATTTCCCTTAAACTCGAATGGCGACGACTTCGGATTGACCTTCGAAGGGCCTTACAACCGCGGTTTCTTCTCGTCCAACCGCGGTGATGCACGCGGATGGGACCACATTTATTCCTTCGAATACCCCGAAATAGTGCAAAGCATCAAGGGATGGGTGTACGAGCAAGACGGCTACGAACTGCCCGCTGCGCAGGTTTACATGGTGGGAAACGACGGAACGAACCTCCGATTGAGCGTGCTGGCCGATGGCTCGTTCAGGCAAGTGGTGAAGCCAGGCGTGGAATATGTGATGCTTGCCACTTGCAAAGGCTACCTCAACCACAAGGAAGAACTGGTGGTGAAGCCCTCTGAAGCCTCGCACGAATATGTATTGCAGTTTCCCTTGGCTTCCATTACAGCCCCAGTACTCATCGACAACATCTTCTACGACTTGGATAAGTACAGCCTTCGCCCCGAATCGAAGCAAGCATTAGACGAGCTTGTGAAGCTGCTTAACGAAAATCCTAACGTTACTATCGAGCTTAGCGCCCACTGCGACTATCGCGGCACACCCGAATATAACAAGGTTCTGGCTCAACGAAGGGCTGATGCCGTGGTGCAATACCTTATCGATGCGGGCATCGCCCAACAGAGATTAACGCCTATGGGCTATGGAAAGGAGAAGCCCAAAACCATCAAAAAGAAACTTACCGAAAGGTATAAGTGGCTGAAAGAGGGCGATGTGCTGAGCGAAGACTTCATCACCAAGCTCGACAAAGACAAACAGGAGATTTGCAACCAGCTGAACCGCAGAACAGAATTTGTGGTTCAACGCACCACGTACGGGCTACTTGACGACAAGGGGAACTTGAAAAAGCAGGAAAAGTCGCCCCAAAAGACGAAGAAAGAAGCGGAAGACGTGTTTGACATCATGGAATGAAGGGTTGGGCGTTAAGGCCGAATGGTGTACGACACTGGTTGAAAGCTAACCGTCTGACGACTTAAAACCAACCAACTAAAGCATGCAAATGGGCTGAGATGAGCTTTAAACGGGCTGCAAACAGGATTAAAGAATGTAGACAATGTAACACAAATCTCCCTTAACAAACCTGCTGCACACCAGCCCCTAACACACAGAAACAATGCTCCAAAAGCTCTTATCGTCTTATCACAGAAAGAAATAAAATACAATGAATACAGGAAAACTACTTTTTGTACCCTCTGGCGGACTGGCTAACAGAATGCGAGCGATGGCCTCGGCATGGCAATTGGCGGCAGATACGGGCGTTAGAGTCGAAGCCGTTTGGTTTCGCGACTGGGCACTCAACGCGCCCTTCCACACCATTTTCGAACCTATTGCTACCCCAGAGATGACGGCAAGGGAAGCTAAGGCTTGGGAACAGCTCACACTCGACCGTCCCAGGAAGCGCAATTTCCGTCTCCCGCTGCTATACCAGCGGCTTTGTTTCGGCCAACGCATTGACGAATGGCAGGTTACGCCGCTAAAAAATCAAGGCTTCGACTTTAATGCCTGGGCTGCAGGAAAGAACAGTTACATGAGCTGTTACCAGGATTTCGGGCACGTTCCCAACGCTGTTTATCGGCAGTTGTTCCGTCCAGTCGAGGAAGTTATCGAAGAAGTGCGCGGCTACGAAGCCCAATTCTCTGCGCATACCATCGGCATGCATATCAGGCGAACAGACAATAAGGAGTCGATAGAACGTAGTCCGCTTGCCCTTTTTGTCGATGCTGCACAGCGAGAAATAGACCTCCACGCCGACACACACATCTTTCTTGCAACCGACGACGAAGCTACTAAAGCCGCTTTAAAGGCTGAATTTGGCAGCCGCATCATCACTTCCGGCAAACCAGCGGCACGCAATGGCATTGCAGGCATTAGGGGCGGCCTGGCAGAAATGTGGACTTTGGCCGCCACTTCCACCATATATGGCTCGGCAGGAAGCAGCTATTCGGTGATGGCGGCTAAGATTGGCGACAATAAGCTGGTGGTGCTTAGCCAAGGATGAAAGGCAAAGGGTTGACGACATGCAAGTTCGCGTGTGTGCAAAGTATGGGCTGACGACTTCGCAAAACATCAGTTGATGGCGATTTCTGTGCATTATTCATCGCGTCAACAAGGTGGTGTCACTGCCAAAATTACGTTTTCATCGTCGAGAAGAAATGGTTTTAGAAATGCCATGTAGGCAAAGCTTCCAGACTGAGTTTTCACGTTGAAGCGCAACCCACGTGGAGTATTTCTGCAGAAAAGCGCGCAAATGCCGTCAAGAAAAAGCGTTTTGGAAACGCTAGGAGCAACAAAATGCTCAATAATTTGAAAAAATTGAAACGATTTGGAAGATTTCTTCGTGTAGCGTATCACATTTCGTAGTACCGCGAAGGGTAATTACGTTGATAATTAGCCAGCGCACTTTGCGCGGAAATCTTTTAAATCGATTCAACCCCTAAAAAAAGAACCAACCCTCAAACTTCTCTACAGGCTAAGCAACAATTCCAAACGCATTTCTTTTTGCCTATAACCACTAAACAAAGAAGGTGAAAAGAAGGACTAACGCCTCTGTCCAACCACACCATATTAACAATGAAGTTATCTTGATTTTAATTTATGATAGTTAGCATCTAGAACCCATTAGAATTCATCGTTACGCCAACTATCGCGTAATCTATGTTCAATTCCAAATTTATAAATATAAAATTTGTTAAGTGTTAT